>DATHGE010000183.1:0-3610 GCA_035317805.1 Flavobacterium sp.
TCTCTTCCGCTTCTTTGTTTCCGGGGTTTTTGTCAGGATGGAATTCGATCGCTTTCTTCCTGTATGCCTTTTTGATGGCCGCAGCGTCTGCGTTCTTATCAATCCCTAATATTTCGTAAAAATCTTTTTTCATGTTTGTAAGTATCTCAAATGCCCATTATTGTCCGATGACCACTTTTGGAAAACGGATAATTTTGTCGCCTAATTTATAGCCTTTTTCAATTACATCTACAATTTTCCCTTTTAAGTCGGCCGATGGTGCCGCAATTGAAGTGATGGCTTCGGCATAATCAGCGTTGAAAGCATCTCCGGCGCGAACAGAAATTTCTTCCAAACCTTTAGAAACCAAAGTGTTTTTGAGTTTTTCGTGGATGAGCTCGACGCCTTTTGTCAATTGGTCGTCCTCCGATTTGCGGATTTCTGCCATCGCCCTGTCAAAATCATCCAATACCGGAAGTAAGGATTGCAATACTTCCTGGTTGGCAGTTTTGAACAGATCGATGCGTTCTTTTGCGGTGCGTCTTTTGTAATTTTCGAATTCGGCAAAGAGGCGCAGGAATTTGTCTTTTTCGCTGTCAAGATTCTGCTGCAATTGCTCTTCGATACTTAATTCCTCTGTGATGAGTTGTTCGCCGTTGGCATTATTCTCGATTACAGTATCGTCTAATTCCTGATCATTTTCAGTATTTTCGGTAGTCATCCTGCTTTTATTTTTAAAGATATTGTTGAATTTCATTTTGCTTTTCGTCGGGTTACAAAAGTATTGCCATTTCCGGAAAAATGTCAAATTGTCACCTGTTTTTTAAAAATTTTCAGGAAATGGAAATATTGGTGTTGAAAAAATCTGCAAAAAGCGCGTCAAATCTGGCAGTCTGGATGCAAAAAAATAAAAATAAAAATTTAATAGAATTTTAAGACTATTTCGCTTTCGATTTGATTATGTTTGTTATCCTGAATTGAAAAATTCATTGAAAGAGAAACTTAAGGTTAGCGGAAACGCTTCTAAATATTATTAATTCACATTACCTTATATTTAAAAAAAAGCGCTGTCAGAAACAGCGCTTTTTTTATGCCAATAAATCTTCGAGTGCGCTGTCGAGCGTCTTGTATTTGAATTCGAATCCGTTGTCGATTGCTTTCTGGCTACTGACTTTCTGGCTTGTGAATAACAATATGTGCATTTCGCCGAGTAACAGTTTCATAAGGAATTCCGGTACATTGGGCATGAAGAACGGCTTTTTGAGTTTTTGCGCAACGGTCTTCGTAAATTCGGCGTTCGTTACCGGATTCGGCGCCGTTGCATTGTAAATGCCCTGCCATTCTTTTAGCATGACAAAATAATAGAGGTGCGCAAGATCGTGGATATGAATCCATGATTGCCACTGATGACCGCTTCCGAAAGGCGAACCCAAGCCTAATTTTATCGGTTTTTCGACTTCCTGCAATATTCCGCCTTTATTTGACAAAACCAAGCCCGTCCTGATCTTACAGACTTTAATATCGAGCTGCCTGAATTTATCTACAGATTCTTCCCATTTCACGACAACATTCCCAAGAAAGGATGCGTCAACGCTTTTGTTTTCTTCGGTATATGTGGCCAAAAGGCTGTCGGGATAAATGCCTATCGCCGAAGCGGAAACAAAATGCTTCACCTGATGCGGATTGTTCTTTAGCAATTTATAAAGGAGGTTGGCCGATACGATGCGGCTTTCTATGATTTCTTGCTTGTAGCTTTCCGTCCATCGTTTGGAGATGGAAGCGCCAGCAAGATGTATGATCGAATCTACGCCGAGCATACAATTCTCATCAATCATGCCTTGCTGCGGATTCCAGTAAAATCCTTGAAAATTAGGTTCCGACTGTAGGTCTTTTTTGGAAGTGGTCAGGTAATGGATGCTGTGTCCGTTCTGTAATAACAAAGAACCCAACTCGCTGCCGATCAATCCTGTCGCACCTGTAATTAATATCTTCATGGGCTTCGTTCCGGGTTATTATTCTTTAGTAGTAAGGCAAATTTTGTTTTGCGCTTTCTTCAAATTTACACCCGAAACCGTGAAATTAAATGTTAATTAGGGTAGCTTTAACGATTGGTTTCTGTGGGAAATTTGGCTTTGACGGTCCATTCAAACTGCAATTCGGAGACTTGTTCCCCGTTTTCATTTGTTCCGACAGAAGTCATCCAGCAGGTCTGTCCTTCCCCGCTTGCAATGGCATTTTCGATTGCCTTTTGGATCAGCGCGCCGTCATTGCATGCAAAACGGATTCTCCCCGTGGCTTTCTTGCTGAAGTTGCATTTATTGTTCGCGACAAGCATTGAAACCTTATGCCCGCTTTTGCGGATGTGGTTCATCACCAACGCGCCCGTAGAAAGCTCGGCCGCCATAGCCTGCACTGCAAAATACATGGAATTGAAAGGGTTTTGGTTAATCCATCGGTGCTTTACCGCAGTTTCGCATTTGTGGTCGTCAATGTATCTGGCGCGTACGCCGCATAAAAAAGCCGATGGCAGTTTGAAGAATAAAAACTTGTTGATGTTTCCGGCGTTAAAGTCCATGATTGCTGAATATTTCCGAAATATAGGCATTTTAAAAATACCAATCTCCTAAATTCATTTGTTAATTTTTTGTTAATAATTAGTACTATGCAAAACATAATACTGTCTTTTAGCCATATATTTGCATAAGAAATTACTATATACTTTTAATCATGGAAACAAACAACAACAAAAATACAGCGGCAATGATTCACCTGAGTGCACTATCGCAGTATGTTTTACCTTTCGGAAACTTCATTCTTCCGATCATTATCTGGAGTTCCAACAAAGACAAATCGGAATTTGTAGATGCCCAGGGCAAACAGGCGATCAATTTTCAACTGAGCTTATTTTTATATTCATTGGTACTTTGTCTGATCGCCATCCCGATCTTTTTCGTGACCGTCCTGAAAAATATGAGTGCAGATAGCTTCTTTGAAAACGGCGATTGGATCATTAAGAATTTACACCTGGGGAATGTATCGGGAATGGTGGTTGTCTGCATCATGGCAGTAATCCTTTTTTGCACGCTTAAAGTGGCCGAATTTTTCCTGATCATCTATGCTTCCGTCAAAACATCAAACGGGGAAGATTTTAAATATCCGATCACCATTTCATTTTTAAAATAAATCATCAATCAAATCATCATCAATCAATCGCTTTTTCAATCATCAATCAAATTTTATCAATCATTTAAGTTTCAATCATCAATCAAAAATCATCATCACCCGAGGCGCAGCCGAACTGTTTGGAGCGCAGCGGAAAAATCAAAAAACGAATTAATCATGAAAAAAATCATCACATCGCTAAGCTTATTCCTCGTGGGAATGCTGGCACAGGCACAAACAGCAGAAGTCCGGAAAGTTTCCTCTTTCTCCAAAATTGAAATCGATGGCAGAATCGAACTGGTTTACACCGAAACGGAAGCGCCATCAATAAAAGCAGTCGCGGCCGACAACGAAAAACGCGACAATCTCGTTTCGGAAATCAATGAAGGGACACTGCACATTTACATGAAAGACAATTCAGCACGAAACGACGAAACGGCAAAAGTATATGTCACCGGAAGCGGCATCG
>DATHGE010000184.1:0-6076 GCA_035317805.1 Flavobacterium sp.
CACTTATGACGAAATTTTAAAAGCCGATTCGCTGACTTCGCAATACCTTAACGGAAAAATGGAAATCGCAGTTCCGCGCCAACGCAGGAAATGGAGCAATTATATCGAAATCTTAGGTGCGCGCGAAAACAACCTGCAGAATGTGGATGTGAAATTCCCGTTGGAAGTATTGACCGTAATCACCGGCGTTTCAGGCAGCGGAAAAAGCACTTTGGTGAAGAAAATCCTGTTTCCGGCACTGCAGAAAAAGATCGATGGCGTAGGTGAAAAAGCGGGGCAGTTTACCGAAATGCGCGGCTATTATCATAAAATACAACATATCGAATACGTCGACCAGAATCCGATTGGCAGGAGTTCGCGCTCGAATCCGGTGACTTACATCAAAGCTTATGACGATATCCGTGATTTGTATTCCAAAGAGAAACTGTCAAAAATCCGCGGCTACCAGCCCAAACATTTCTCATTCAATGTGGACGGCGGCCGATGCGAAACCTGTAAAGGCGAAGGTTCCATCAATGTAGAAATGGTTTTTATGGCCGACGTACAGCTGGTTTGCGACACCTGCAACGGCAAAAGATTCAAAAAGGAAATCCTCGAGATTTATTTCGAAGGCAAAAATATCGACGACATCCTGACAATGACCATCGACGATGCGGTTGCATTTTTCAAGGAAAGCAAACAGGCTAAAATCGTCCAGAAATTACAACCTTTGCAGGATGTCGGATTGGGTTATGTGCAACTCGGACAATCCTCTTCTACCCTTTCAGGCGGCGAAGCGCAGCGGATTAAACTCGCCTCATTTCTTGTAAAGGGTTCAACAAAGGAAAAAGCACTGTTTGTTTTTGACGAGCCAACGACCGGCTTGCATTTCCACGATATCAAAAAATTACTGGCTTCTTTCGACGCGCTGATCGACAAAGGCCATTCGATTATCGTGATTGAACACAACCTCGACCTGATCAAATGTGCCGACCATATTATCGATCTTGGTCCGGAAGGTGGCGAAAATGGTGGAAAAATCCTTGCCGTCGGAACACCTGAAGAGCTGGTGAAAAACAAGGATTCGATTACGGCAAAATACCTCAAAGAGAAATTATAACAAAAAAGCCTTCTGTTCCGAAGGCTTTTTATTGGATCTGGATTTTCTTTACGATCCGTTTTGTTTCCGTTTCGATTATGGCACTGTAAACACCAGTTGCAATCGAATCAAACCGAATCGTTTCTACCGGTTTGGGGTTTGTTATTTTTTGGGTAATGACCATTTTTCCGTTACTGTCGGCCAATTTAAAAGTATAATCTTCCGTAAGGTCGCCACGGCTAATATTCAACAGGTTTTTTGCGGGATTTGGGTAGCATTTCACTTCGTAGTCCTTTGCTTCAGATTGCGTGACATCCAAAATGACACTTTCACTCGCAACTGCAAAATGCAGAACCGCACCAATTGCCGCTTTGGCAACATTATAGACATAAACCGGGTCCATGTTTTCAAGTGTGTCGGAACTGGAATGCGGATGCGTCGATTCGTTCGTTTCGTAAAAGCCCGTAATCACTTCACCATTGTTTTCAAACGGCACATAATCTGAAGAATAGGCATTTGAAAGATTGGTATTTAACGAAGAATAAAGTCCGACACAGGTAATCAGCTCATTGGTCATTGTGTTGGACGCCGCGTTATTGCTTGTTGGCGTACTCAAATCACGCTCGCACGTAATCGTATTGTTGACCATTCCGGCAACGCCGCCAACCTGATCGATATTAAATACAAGCCTGATATTCATCTTCGGATTGGTCGCATTCACGATACTGTTCACATAATGTCCGCTACCTTTTAATCCGTCTTCTTCGCCGCTAAAATGGATGAATCGTATCGAATAGTCCGTCGGCACATTCACCATCAGCCGCGCCATTTCGAGCAAAATTGCCGTTCCGCTCCCGTTGTCGTTCGTTCCCGGTCCGTTGAGCGTGTCGTAATGCGCATCGACAATCACAAAAATATTCGGATAAAGTGTTCCCGTTTTTGTAATCACGAGGTTTTTGCAAGTGCTGCCACTATACGTGTAACTGTCTTCCTGGATTTGTGAAGCCGTATAGCCAAACGCCGCATATTTGCTTTCGAGCCAGGCCAACGCATTCGCCTGCGCAGCGGTTCCGCGGTATTTGATGCCAAAATTCTGGAAATCGGTCAGATTGCTAAGAATATTTGCCTCAGCACATTGGTCGGCCACGGCCGCATAAGCCGGAATATAAACCTGGCTTTTCGCGGAAATTCCAATCAGGATTATCGCGCAGCAGCAAAATTTTCTATACAGCAATCGTATCATTTGATTTGTGGTATATTATAAGGAGTGTGCTTATTTCTGCTCTTCATCTTCCTCGGCGATGCTGAAAATAAAAATCTTCACATAGCGCTTTTCATTACTTTCATAGGAATAGGTCAGCGTTTTTTTCTTCGGATTCAAAACCAGTTTTCCCCTGGCGTTTTTGGAGCGCATCACCCAAGTAGACAATCCTTCGTCATCGATATTAAACGAGATGATCGAACCGTGATACGTGCGCGCTTTACCGTCATCTGTAAGGCTGATGACAATATAGCCGTTGCTTTTGGAGCCGATTTCCCGGATATCGATAATGGAATTTTCAAATTCGGTGTCGCGCAAATCATAGGCATCCTTTTCCTCATTCCACATATAAAACAACCGGCTGTCCGAATTGTAGCGCACCTGATCGTTGACTTTTACCGGAAGTGTCTGTGCAAAAAGCATCGCATTAAAAAAGAACAGCAAAATGGCAATCTTATGTTTCATAGGTTTTAAGCAATTTTTTTCAAAAATACAAAAATTGGCATTAACGAAATTACGATGTTTCTAAAACCTGTGCCGTTTTAAGGCGTTGTTTAACAGAAGCTTAACCATTTTTATAATTTATGGCATTAAAGTTGAAAAGAAGCCGACAGTTGGTTAGATTAATTGGTTTGTTTGTGAGCCTTGCCGGATTTGTTTCGGCAAGGCTTTTTTAATTACGCAAACCCAACCGCAGCAATAGCTTGTCGATTACCTGATTGATTTCAGCCGAGATGACAAATTTGTAATTCACAAACACATATACTGCCGCAATCAATACCGATTTCAAAACAATATTTATGATTGGATGGAATGGGAAATCCCAAAAGCAGAAAATTCCGAAAACGCCAACAATGATTCCCAATGATTTAAGCGTATTGACCGTAAACGGATATAAATTCATCTTACGGACAACGAAAATCAGCTTAATCCCGTTATAAATTACCAGTGAAAACAAAGTCGCCATAGCTGCTCCAATAATTCCATAAATCGGAATCAGCAGCATATTCATCACAACCATTATGGCCACGAGCAACAGTCCGAATAGCAAAACCGCCCGGTAATATTTGGTGTTCAGAATGATTGCGTTGTTGTTGCCCACAACCAAATCGGAAAATTTTGCCAGCCCGATCAGGAAAACCACCAAAATCCCGCCGCTGTATTCCGGCGGAATCAGTTTATAGAGTTGGGTGATGTTAAGGAAAATCCCGAGCATGATCAGGCCTCCGAAAACCTGCAGGTTGATCGCGCTTTTTTTATATAAATCATTGAGCTCGTCGTACTTTTCCTCTGCCATCAGTTTGGCTGTAATCGGATAAATGATCTGCAGCATGGCACGGCTTGGCACCGAAATCACCGTCGCAATAAATATCGCCACCGAATACAATGCATTGCTGCTGATGTTTTCATAGGCCGGAATCATGACCTTGTCGAAATCGATCAGCAATACGCCGACGCTTCCCGAAAGGATAATGAAAAACGAATACCCGAAAATATCCTTCACATTGTGCGGCAACGTAAAATGCAGCTTCGGCATCCTGACATAAATCGCATAAATTTTCATCGCCAGCAATTGCATCACATAAGCGCCGGCAAGGCAGTAGATAAAAGTGTCCCGGCTGATCCAGTTCCAATGCACGCCGAAAAGCAATAGCATGATGACAACCCTGACGACGACTTCGCTGATGAAATTCCCGAAAACTGATTGCATATGGACTTTCACCCAAGCGTAGAAAATCTCAAAATAACCCATACAGATACCGATTACCGGGATGAGCCACAAATAAGGCTGCACGGTGGGATTTTCACGGATGATGAGCCACGAAATCTGGTTGTAAAAGAAATACGTAATCGCGCTCAGCGGAATAATCAGCAGCAGCGGCATCAACAGCATAAAGCTCATGAATTTCTCTCGCTCTTCTTCCGTTTTGCAACGCGAATAAAACCGGATGAGCGTGTTGTGCACGCCAAAAGCCATCAGCGGCATCATGATATTGGCCGCCGAAAGCAGGAAAGCCGTAATCCCGTAATGCGTTTTCCCAAGGAAATTCGTGTACAGGAAAAGCGCATTGACCGCACCGATTCCAAAGCCCAGATAAGTGATGGCCGTATTCTTGATCGATTGGTTGATGACAATTCCCATATTATCGCTTGAGTAAATCAGCCAGTTGCCCGGTGAGGTTTTTTCGTGAATATTGCTGCAGGCCGATTGGATGCGACTTTAAATTGCCGCTTTTAAATTGGCCGTAATAATCCAGGATCTGTTTCCTGAGTTTTTCTTTCTGGTCGTAAGTGAAGAAAACGCCTGTGTTCGTATTGGTAATGATTTCTGCAAAATCGGAACCTTTCGGACCAATCGCAACAATCGGCCTTTCGGAAACCATATATCCGAATAATTTACCCGGAATGATACTTTTTGTCTCTTCCGAATCGATCTCAATCAGCAATAAAACCTGCGACTTTCTTTGGTGTTCGATCGCTTCCTTATGCGAAACATAGCCGAGGTTGTTCACATATTTATCGAGTTTGAATTCGGCTATCGTATCCAATATTTCACGGCTGACGGCTCCGATAAGCTTCAACTCAAAATCTGCGGCAAAGGATTCATTTTCATTGACGAGTTCCTGCAGCGATTGCCAAAGGATTTTTGGATTCCTGTTGGACAAAAACGAACCGATATGCGCCATCGAAAATTTCACATCCAAAGCCGGTTTTATAATTTTCTCATCGTCATAGCCATTCGTAATCACTTCAATCGGTTTGGAAGTCAGCGCCTCGAATTCGGCTTTCGTAGTCTTGCTCGTCACCAGGATCGTATCGGCCGAATGTAAGACTTCGCTTTCCATTTGTTTGTGCTTTTTTGCTGCCGAAGCCGACAATCGCAGCGATTGGTGGTAACCGATGGTCGTCCATGGATCGCGGAAATCGGCAATCCAATTAATATTTAATTTCGCTTTGAGTTTTAACCCGATAAGGTGCAGGCTGTGCGGCGGTCCCGAAGTGATGATGGTTTCGATACTGTTTTCAGAAATGTATTTTTCCAGAAACTTTACTGATGGCTTCACCCATAAGACGCGTGCATCGGGAATGAACAGGTTGCCGCGGATCCAAAGGAATAATTTCTCTAAAGTGCTTTGCTTCTTTTTATTCGGGATGATTCCCGAACTGATTTTTTTGGTCTTGTTTTTCGAAAATACCGACGCCAATTGATACGGTTCCCGAATTTTCGTTTTGATAACGATCGCCTTATCGGAAATTTCCGAAACCAAAGCTTCATCTACAATCGGATAAGTCGGATTTTCCGGAACATAGACCACCGGTTGAATCCCGAAATCAGGCAGGTATTTTACAAATTTCAACCATCGCTGAACGCCTGGTCCGCCGGCCGGAGGAAAATAATAGGTGATGATCAGGACTTTTTTCATTTGCAAATCCGCTCTCGCGGTATCAGTTATGCCTGTTTGTTATCAGTAGCTTCAAACCATTTCTTCCTTCTTTCGAAGTAGACGCCGCCGACAATCAGGAACAGCATCCCGACAGAGCTCGCCAGTGTAATCATGCTGCCTTTTTTGATAACTTCAGGTTCGAATTTGAACTCGATTGTATGTTTTCCGGCAGGGATTATCATACCGCGAAGCACGTAATCTGTACGGAAATGGTCGGTTTTCTTACCGTCGATAAAGGCATTCCAGCCATTGGCATAATACATTTCGGAGAAAACTGCCAAGCCGTCTTTT
>DATHGE010000185.1:0-4425 GCA_035317805.1 Flavobacterium sp.
AAAATATTTCACTGTTCAACTGGAGCAAATTTGATTTAAGAGGTTACGGCGCACTCAATTATTACAACTACAAATACGATACGGATATTAACCTCAAAGATAAATTTGACCTCGAAAGGGTGAATTTCTATCTGGGTTACCAATACAATGACTGGATCCGTTTCCAATCAGAAATTGAGTTCGAGCACGGCGGGACCGGTTCTACTCTGGAGCTTGATACGCAGGAGGAATTCGGAGAATATGAAACTGAAGTCGAAGCCGGCGGTGAAGTGAAAATCGAGCAGGCTTATGTTGAATTCGCCGTCGCTAAGAATTTCAACATCCGCGCAGGAAGGTTCAAGATCTATGTCGGCCTGTCGCAGACACTCGACGACGTGGATGATTATTTCACGACACACCGTCCGGAAATGGAAAACGAGATATTGCCTTTGGGCTGGTATGAAAACGGAATCGAATTCAACGGTACTTTCCTTAAAAAATTCAAATACCGCGTCGCTGTCACCAACGGATTGGACGCCTCCGGATTCAGTTCACGAGGCTGGATCAAAGACGGTTACCAGCAGCGTTTTGAAATGAAAAACACCGAGTCGTTTGCCTATTCCGCCTCTTTGGATTATAAGTTTGGGAAGAGCCCATATACGTTCGTTGGACTTTCTGCGTATGTGAATGACGCCGCGGCAAACCGTCCGAAGAATGACATGAAGGAAACCGCTTATGTGAAAATTATCGAAGGGCATGTGAGCTATAATGAGAAAAATTTGCGGTTCAATTCGACTTTCCTTTATGGCGATCTCGAAAACTCGAATATCGTGACAAAGAAAAATGCGAGCCTTTCCAATAATCTTGGTGTGAAAAGAACCCCGGTTGGACATTCAGCCGTAGGATTTTCGGCCGAAGCGGGTTATGAAGTACTGCATTTCATCAACAACAAAACCAAGGAAAAGGTTTATCCGTTTATGAGGTATGATTATTACGATACCATGCATACCGTGGAAGGAACTGTCGTCGATAATCCAAGATGGGAAAGAAGCGCAATCACAGGCGGCTTCAACTGGTATATCATCCGACAGGTAATTTTTAAGGCACAATATTCGAACAGGAGGCTCGGATCGCAGCATTTCGACGCAACAACATTATTATACAGCGGTAAAAAACAACAGGAAAATACCTTTTCGACCGGATTGGCATTTATCTTTTAAAAATAAAATTATTAATAAATCCATATAAAATGAAAAACAGAATATTCACATTAGGGGTACTTGGCTTAACAGCGATTTTTTTCTCAAGTTGCAGCGATAATGACAGCGACCCGATCACAAACGATTCAAACACCGCATTATATAGTGCCGTATTGGTTGATTTGTCGACCGATGTCATTACCCAAACATACGAAGATTTGAATACCAACGCGTTGGCTTTGAAAGCTGCGACGGCCACTTTGACAATCGGTAATGAAACACAACTGACAGCAGTTAAGGATGCATGGAAAGCGACAAGGGCGCCATGGGAACAATCCGAAGGATTCTTGTACGGGCCTGTTGATACAGATGGAATCGACCCGAAAATGGATCCTTGGCCGGTAGACGTCAATGCGATGAACGACATCCTGGCCAGCGGCGACCCAATCACGCCTGCAACCTTAGAAGTGAATACTGAAACCCGTGGTTTTCACCTTATCGAGTACCTCGTTTGGGGCTTGAACGGAAACAAAACTGCCGCCGACCTGACTGCAAGGGAAATCGAATTACTGCAAGCTGCAGCAACGGATTTGCAAAACAATACGCAGGATTTATACGACGGATGGAAAACTTCCGGAGGAAATTATGGGGCTAACTTCATCAACGCCGGACAAAGCGGATCGGTTTACGTTTCCCAAAAAGATGCTTTGGAAGAAATCGTTAACGGTACGATCGCAATCGCCGACGAAGTATCGGCAGGGAAAATCGAGACACCGCTTAACGACGGTGTTTCAGCAGAAGAATCACGTTTCAGCAACAATTCCAAGACAGATTTCGCGAACAACATGAGAAGTATTCAGCACATCTATCTTGGAGATTATAGCGATTCGCAAAAAAGCGGACTGACCGACATCGTTGCCTCAAAAAATGCCGCCTTGGATGCCGAAATTAAAGCTGCCATTGCTGATGCGATCAGTGCAATCGAAGCCATTCCCGGGACTTTTACCGATGCTTTGACAAACAACACTCAGGCTGTAATCAATGCGCAGGAAAAAGTTGCGGCATTAAAAATTACGCTTGAAACCAAATTGTTGCCCTTCATCGCCAACAATTAAGAACATACAAATAGTTTGCGGAAGGAATATCCATTGGTTTGGATATTCTTTTTCGCATTTAAAAAAGACAAAATGATCAGGAAAGTTTTCTTAATGGCAAGTATGGGATTCGCATTGGCTTCCTGCAGCGATAATGACGGCGACGAATTGTATGTCGACCCCAATGTCGATCTGTCTGAAAGGCTTTATGCCGGAGGCGAAACCACGATTTTTTCAGCCACCAGCATTTCGTTCAGGACGCCAGCCCCTAACCTATCCGCTGCCGATCTTGAGGCGCACATCATCGGCGATGCGCTGTTTGAAAACGTGTATGTGTCAGCTCCTGCCAATGTGAATCAGGGTTTGGGCCCGATCTTTAATAATTCTTCGTGCATTTCGTGTCATCCGAATGACGGCCGTGCCGGATTTCCGGATAATATACTGATGCGAAGCGGACTCCTGGTGCGTGCCAGTATTCCGGGAACCGACGCACATGGCGGTCCGAATCCGGCTCCGGGTTTTGGGCTCCAGATACAGAACCAGGCGATTTTCGGTTACAATGCCGAAGCGCAGTATCAGGCGGTTTTCACTGAAGTGAATGAAACGCTCGCCGACGGAACTGTAGTCCATCTTAGAAAACCTTCCATCACACTGATCAATCCATATACGGGATTGCCGGCAGGAATGATGCTTTCCACACGTATGGGACCGCCCGTTTTTGGTTTGGGATTGCTTGAGGCGATTCCGGAAACGGACATCCTCGCCAACCAGGACATCAATGATTCGAACAGCGATGGCATCTCAGGAAAAGCCAATTATGTTTGGGATCCACAGGCCAATCAGACTGTTTTGGGCCGTTTCGGATGGAAAGCCAATACCGGTTCGCTGATGGTGCAATGCGCTGCCGCTTTGGTAGAAGATATGGGTATTACGAATCCGATATTCCAGAATGAGTCAGGCTTCGACCAATCAAACGGGCAGGACGGACTCACAGATGATCCCGAAATCGCCCAGGCGACACTGAACCAGATTGTTTTGTATTGCCGGACTTTGGGCGTTCCGGCACCCAGGAATATCCAAAGCACCAATGTGCGGCAGGGCGCAACGGTCTTTGAACAGATTGACTGCGCGAAATGCCACATGCCGAAACAAAAGACAGGCTCGAATACGATTTCCGCATTGACCAACCAGACATTTTTTCCTTACACCGATCTGCTGTTGCACGATATGGGCGAAGGTCTGGCCGACAACAGGCCCGATTTCCTGGCTTCGGGAAGCGAATGGAAAACCCGCCCTTTATGGGGAATCGGACTCACGCAGCTTATCAACGGGCATAATAATTTTCTGCATGACGGCAGGGCGCGGACCATCCAGGAAGCAATCCTTTGGCACGGCGGCGAGGCCCAGCATGCAAAAGACAGCTACAAACAACTCACTACACAGCAAAGAAGTAATCTACTCGAATTTATCAATTCACTTTAAGTTTCGATTATACCCATAAAAAAATGGTTTGACAATCAGTCAAACCATTTTTTTATTTTCTTATTTTAAAAATCTAAATCGGGTTGTAATCCGAAACTTTCCATTCTTTGACCGAGAGATCGATCCAATGGTAATGTACCACATCATTCTTGTCAAACTCACCATTTTTATTCGTGTCTTCAATAGCCCGGAAATACAGGCGGTTTTTGGATTCCACCAGATTCCAGTCGATGACTTCCTGAAAATCGGCAGACATCTTTGTAAACTTTTCACCGCTGATCTCACTCATGTAAAGCGATTTGATATCGTTGGCATCGAGTTTTCCATCCTTATTCGTATCCATGTCCACCAATGAATATACCATCAGTTGCTGCCTGGCCTTGTCCGAAATGGATTTGAGATAAGTTGCCGTTAGTATTAGCACCGGCTTATCGGTCAACGCTTTTATCGAATCGGAACCGACCTCCTGAAATTTGAGATTTCTGAGGTACCCCGTAATTTCATTCTCGCTGTAATTGGAGACCTTAAAACTGGTTTCAGTTACGGCTGCCGAAGACGATTCGTAGTTCGCTTTTGAATTTCCGCCATAAATATTGAGGTCGCCCACCGGGTGGATCAGGTAATTCGTCCCTTCCATCTGTATCGGAAGATCGGCGATTTCTATTTGGGTC
>DATHGE010000186.1:0-3525 GCA_035317805.1 Flavobacterium sp.
ACCCCGCAAATTTTGGGTGCTGAGCATTACGACTGCGCACAAAGGGTTAAGGAAATCTTACAGAAATACAAACAATTACAGGATATCATCGCGATTCTTGGTATGGAAGAATTGTCTGAAGAAGATAAATTATCCGTTTCAAGAGCACGTCGTGTACAACGTTTCTTGTCACAACCGTTCCACGTAGCGGAGCAGTTTACAGGAATCCCAGGTGTCTTGGTTGACATCAAAGATACCATCAAAGGTTTCAACATGATCATCGACGGAGAACTCGATCACTTGCCAGAAGCAGCGTTCAACCTGAAAGGGACCATCGAAGACGCTATCGAAGCCGGACAAAAAATGCTCGCAGAAGCTTAGTCAATTGACAATTGACAATTGACAATTGTTGGTTCGTCATTATCAATTATTAATTATCAATTATCAATTAATTAAAATGACTTTAGAAATCATATCACCGGAAAGCTCATTATTCTCAGGACAAGTAACTTCTGTTACGCTGCTAGGAGTCGACGGTAGCTTCCAGATTTTGAACCACCACGCGCCAATCGTTTCGATCTTAAAGGAAGGTGCGATAAAAATCGGTGCCGACAGTTTTACCTTCAGCAAGGAAGCCGCCGGAAAGTTCACCAAGATTGACGAGAAGACCTACACGCTCGCCATCAATTCGGGAACCATCGAAATGAATGACAACAAAGTGATTGTTCTGGTCGACTAAGACAATCATAGGTTTATACCAAACGCCCCGGTCATTCGGGGCGTTTTTATTTCCAGGTCATTGCAAGCGAAGCGATCTGCTTCAGCGTAAGTATCAGAAGCTATTTCCGGCTGTCCGCTTTATCTTTTACGGCTTCGCTGCGCTCAGCCGCAAAAGGATGCCGCTGCCATCCGGGCTAGGGCATTCCGTTTCCGAAGATTATTTTTCCATACATTAAACGGTTTTCCCTACTTTTGAAACATGGCAGGAAAAACCGAATATGAATTAATTGTTTCTGAGGGAAAAAGAGCGCTTTGGCAAAGAATCTTCGCCGCACTATGCTTTACAACACTGATGTATTATTTATACCTTTTATGCTGTTTGCTTTGGCAACTCGGAATTTGCCCCGAAACCGAGAAGCTGTTGCCGGGATTTGTCAAAGGGATTGGTTTCCTGCTTTCCGGAGGAATCGCATTCTCTGTTACTAAGACAGTCTTAATTGATACTGACAAAGACAAATTGATTTCAAGATTTGTTGTAGGGCCATTTTTTCGCGATGTGATGTCAAAGGTTCCGGAACTTGAGTACGTTTCCGTATTTCTTGATGCAAAAGAATACTATCAGGTGAATTTGTGGTACAACAAAAACAAGCATTATAAAATGTTTGTCTTTGAAGAAAAGCCACAGGCGTTTCAGTTTGCGGGACAAGTTGCCGACAAACTAAAAATCGATGTGCTCGACGCCACCGAAAAAGGCGATTCCAAATGGATTGAAAAAACAAACGCATGAATAATTTCCCCAAAAAACTCGTGGACAAACTCGAAACCCGCAAGCAAAACAACGCACTGCGGCAATTGCCAACGGCAAAAGAACGGATTGATTTCGCCTCCAACGATTACCTCGGCTTTGCGCAATCCGAAAGCATTTTTAAACAAACGCACCAACTTCTAACCGACCGAAATTTCAAAACAAACGGCGCCACAGGTTCCAGATTATTATCAGGGAACCATCCGCTATATTCCGAAACCGAAAAATTTATCGCCGATTTCCACCAATCCGAAAGCGTACTCATTTTCAATTCCGGCTACGATGCCAACGTCGGTTTCTTCAGTTCCGTCCCGCAAAAAGGCGATTTCATTCTGTATGACGAACTCTGCCACGCTTCGATCCGCGATGGCATCCAATTGTCCAACGCCAAATCCTACAAATTCCAGCACAACGATTTCGAAGATTTGGAACGTCTTATTTCCCGCTATTACACCGAGCGCAGTCGAGGTGCTGAAATCTATATCGCCACCGAGTCCGTTTTTTCCATGGACGGCGATTGCCCAAACCTCGAGGAATTGGCCCTGCTTTCCCAAAAGTACAACTGCCTTTTGGTTATTGATGAAGCACATGCACTCGGCGTTTTCGGAAACTCCGGACAAGGATTAGTCCACGAATTGCAATTGCAGGATAAAGTGTTCGCCAGGATTGTCACTTTCGGAAAAGCGCTTGGCTGCCATGGCGCAGCGGTTTTAGGGGCTTCAGAATTGAAGGATTATCTCGTCAATTTTGCCCGAAGCTTCATCTACACGACCGGATTGTCGCCGCATTCCATTGCCAACATTTTTATCGCTTACCAAAATCTGGAATCCCAAAATTCCGCCTTGAATGCACTCCGCGACAACATCGTCCAATTCAACCAGCAAAAGAAACTGCTGGGATTGAAACAAATCTTTGTACACAGCAAATCTTCCATCCAGAGCGCCATCATTCCGGGAAACGAAAAAATAAAGGACATTGCCACCCAATTGCAGCAAAACGGTTTTGATGTCAAGCCCATCCTGTCGCCAACCGTGCCCGAAGGTCAGGAAAGACTGCGTTTCTGTCTCCACAGCTACAATTCCGAAAAGGAAATCTGCGAAGTCTTGCAATTGTTAAGTACTTTTGTATTCGCAAACCAGTAAATCTGCGGGAATCTGCGTCATCCGCTAAATCCGCGTTCAAAACCATGAAACTATTCATCACAGGAATCTCGACCGACGTCGGCAAAACCGTCGCCTCCGCCATCATCACCGAAGCGCTTGAGGCAGATTATTGGAAACCGATCCAGGCCGGTGACTTGGAAAATTCCGACAGCCATAAAATCCAAAAACTGCTCAGCTCCCGAAACTTCGGGACCAAAACAAAAATCCACGCCAACAGCTACGCCTTGCAGACGCCCGCAAGTCCGCATCTCGCTGCAGCAATCGACGGAATCGCCATCGAATCCAAAAATATCATCGAGCCCAAAACACAAAACCACCTTGTCATCGAAGGCGCCGGCGGGATTTTTGTCCCGATCAACGATACCGAAACGATCATTGACCTGATCCGTCCCAATTACAAAGTGATTGTCGTTTCAAGACATTATCTCGGAAGCATTAACCATACTTTATTGACGATTGAAGCGCTTCGAAACCGCAAAATAAACGTCGCCGGAATTATTTTCAGCGGCAATGAAAACCAATCTTCCGAAAGCATTATCCTAAACAAAACCGGAATCAAATTAATCGGGCGTATCGAAGAAGAACCCTATTTTGACCAAAATGTCATCGCCGAATACGCAGATTTATTCAGAAATAATTTATTACAACTATAGAAGCAAGAGTCAAGAATCAAGACCTCACCTAAATCTTGATTCCTGATTCTTATTTCTTTTATTTATAACCATGACACTATCACAAAAAGACCAGCAATACCTTTGGCATCCATACACACAGCACAAAACCGCACAAACGCACATCGTAATTTCCAAAGGCGAGGGCGCATTGCTCTGGGATGAAAACGGCAAGGAATACATCGAT
>DATHGE010000187.1:0-10240 GCA_035317805.1 Flavobacterium sp.
GATGAAATCCGGAATCGAATACATGACTTATTTGGCCGACTGGTATACGAAAAACAGCGGCAACGGAATAGGATTTTTCCAGATTGGCGGCGGAATCGCGGGAGATTTCCCAATTTGCGTGGTTCCGATGCTGTACCAGGATATGGAAATGCACGACGTTCCGTTCTGGAGCTATTTCTGCCAGATTTCAGATTCGACCACCAGTTACGGTTCTTATTCGGGCGCAGTTCCAAATGAGAAAATTACCTGGGGAAAATTAGACATTCATACCCCAAAATTTATAATTGAATCGGATGCGACGATCGTAGCCCCATTAATTTTTGCTTACCTACTAGATTTATAAGATTGTTATGAAAAGAATTATTGTTGATTATTCAAAACTGACCCACGAAATCCTCAACCTTTTGGTTGAAAGGTTTCCTGACGGATATGATGACTCAAATATTATCCGTTTTAGAAATGCCCAAAATGAGTTAATTGAGGCCGTTGAAGTTCGTACTGAAGACACCATTTATTTGGTGAAAGTCAGCACCAAACTCGCCAGCCGCCTTGAAAATTTCGATGAAGACGATGACATCGATGATGTTGTAGAACCAATCGACACCATCAAAGGAATCGACATCGAAGACGAAGATGCGGTTGATGATGATGAAGAGGAAGTTGACATCACCAAAGACCCGGGTGGTTCTGAAGACGACGGCGGTACAGACGACGATGACGATGACGACGATTATGACGAACCGTCAGACAACAATGAAGATGATGAAGACGACGAAGATGATGACAAATAAGAATTAAATACAAAAGGAACTTTCGGGTTCCTTTTTCGATTATGATCAATTCCTTTCCTCCTTTTGCTGACGCCAATTCCGAAATTCTAATCCTCGGCACGATGCCCGGCGCGATGTCGTTGGCCAAACAGGAATATTATGCGCACAAGCAGAATGCCTTTTGGAAAATCATCTATTCGGTTTTTGCCCAGCTTCCGGTTGCGGAGCGTTTTGATGAAAAGATCAAATTGCTGCAGCAGAACAATATTGCACTTTGGGATGTATTGGAAAATTGCGAACGCGTGGGCAGCCTCGACATCAATATCAAAAACCACAAGGAGAACGATATTTTGGGATTGCTGAAAAAGCATCCTAAAATCAGGACCATAATCTTTAACGGAAAAGAAAGCGAGAAATATTTTCTCCGGAAATTTGGTGTGATTGAAGGCATCCAATTTCACCAAATGCCTTCTACAAGTCCGGCGAATACGATGAAATTCGATCACAAACTCAAATCCTGGTCGGAAGTTTTAAGATAAATACCTTTCTGCAAAAACCTGCTGGTGGTGGTTCTGGTGCCCGATAATCACAAAGCCCAAAGCCCGTACCGACATCGGATTGTTCGAAGCGATGCCTTTTCGCAACAGCGTTTCTTCGTCAAAAGATTTAAAAAGCGATAGCGTTGCCTGTCTCACAACCGCCAGTTCGGTCAGCAAATCCTGTATACTGCGGCTGTTTCCACCGGCAACATCTACATAATCATTCTCATCAAAACTGGCCAATGGCGTCTGGTCTTTTCTCGCGAATCGAAGTGCGCGATAGGCGAAAATCCTTTCGGCGTCAATCAGGTGCAGCAGGATATCCTTGATGGTCCATTTCCCTTCGGCATAACGGTAATCGAATTTGTCCATCGGTATTTCCTGCACAAAACGGATCAGCCGGTGCACTGAAATCTCGAGTTCTTCAACCAGGTTATTTTCCGCGCCTACTTTTTCGATATAAGGAATGTAATGTTTTGAATATTCGTCGGTATTCAATTGGCTTGTCTTC
Source organism: Flavobacterium sp. (assembly GCA_035317805.1). Taxonomy (GTDB): domain Bacteria; phylum Bacteroidota; class Bacteroidia; order Flavobacteriales; family Flavobacteriaceae; genus Flavobacterium. The sequence continues at coordinate 1,821 of DATHGE010000187.1, forward strand.
ATATTATTTAAGCTGAGTTTCTGCTGGCATTAGTATTGCCAAACAGCGATCTTGTTACAATTTTTTCGTAGGTTTTCAATAATTCTTCATCCGGTACAGCCGCAGCATTGATTTCGTTGATCCGCAACAGCGCAAACTGCTGGATCGTGAGCAGTGGAATAACGATTTTTTCGCGGGTTGCAATCGAGGCTTTTCCGTCAGGATAATTTTCCATCAACGTTTCATGCCCGGCAATTTTGAGCAATAGCCGTTCGGTTTCGAGAAATTCATCATAAATGATTTGCCAGAATGCCCCGAATTCAGCGTTGTCTTTCATATAAAAAGTCAAAGGAAAAAAACATTTGGCGAGCGACATCATGCTGTTTTCCAATAAGGTCTTGAAAAAAAGCGAACTGTTGTACAACTCTTGGATTCTCTCCCATTGGCCGTTTTCCTCGAAATATTTCAGGGCCGAACCAACGCCATAAAATCCCGGGACGTTTTGTTTGATCTGGCTCCACGAACCTACAAATGGGATCGCCCTTAAATCTGCAAAATCGAGCTGTTCCGATTTTCCCCTTTTTGATGGCCGGCTTCCGATGTTCGTTTTCGCGTAATATTTGAGCGTACTCATTTTCTCGAGATACGGAATAAACTTGGGATGGCTTTTAAAATCCTTGTATTTGGTATAGCCGATTTCGGAAAGTTCATCCAGAATGGCTTTGTCCTTTTCAGAAAGATGGTTGTCATTCTTATCGAAAACCTGGTTGGTCACACCGGCGCTGAGCAGGTTTTCCAAGTTGTATCGGCACGAATCCGGAGTCCCGAAATTCGAGCTGATCGTTTGCCCCTGAACCGTAATCTGGATTTCGTAGTTCTCAATTTCAGGTCCGAGCGATGCGTAAAATTTGTGCGTTTTTCCGCCGCCGCGTGCCGGTGGTCCGCCACGTCCGTCGAAGAAAATGACTTTGATTCCGAATTTCCTCGAAACTTCGGTGATGGTTTCCTTCGTCCTGTAAATGCTCCAGTTCGCCATTAAATAACCGCCATCTTTGGTTCCGTCAGAAAAGCCGAGCATGACCGTTTGCTTGTTGCCGCGGTTTTGTATGTGTTCGAAATAGATCGGATTGGAATAAATTTCTTCCATGATTTTATGTGCGTTCTGCAAATCATCGATAATTTCGAAAAGCGGAATCACATCGACTTTCGGGTTTTCCCAATCGGACATCCGGATCATGGCAAACGTTTCCATGATATTGGCCGCGCTTTCGCAATTGCTGATAATATAACGGTTGGAACCTTGTTCGCCGTTTTTTTCCTGAATCGTTTTCATTACCGCAATGGATTCCAATGTCGACTTTGTCATCTCATCCGAAAAATCATCCGGATGGAGATTTCCTTTTAATCCGGAAGCCGCTTCTGCCCTTTCGGACGGGTTGAGTTCGTAATAATTTTTTGGGAATAATCCTTTGTCCGAAGTGTTTTCGAATATATTCCTGAAAACCGCATCGTGGATCTTGCTGTTCTGGCGAATATCCAACGAAGCAAAATAAAAGCCGAACAGGTTGAGTTTGTTGATGAGGCCATCCACATCATCGAGATACAGCGATTGGTGCTGTTCGATTATGATCGTCTTGATTTGCTCCAGTTTGAATTTGAATTCTTCAATACTGATGAAAATTTCGCCGCGCGAATAGAAGACCGATCGGTAAATTTTGTCTTCCAGTTCGGCAATAAGGTTATCTACATTCGAGAAAGTCAGTTTTCGTTTCAGGTCCCGGATGTCGCGGTAATAGCATTTTAGGATTGTGGTGCGCAGTCGATCGGCCACTTTAAGTGAAATTTCTGTTGTCACGAAGGGATTTCCGTCGCGGTCGCCGCCTGGCCAGAATCCGAAATTCAATATCGCATTCGGGATTGGCTCGTCATGGAAAATATTCTTCTGGATGTATTGGACCATTTCGCCCGCCGTCTGATAAAACACATTTTCGAGATACCAGGTAAGGCTTACGGCTTCATCGAAAGGCGTCGGCTTCTCTTTTTTGATGAAAGGCGTTTTTCCCAATTGGGAAAGCAATTCCTTGATTTTGGAGAGATTGTCATGACGGATGGCTTCGGTCAGGTCGGTAATGATTCCGAGTACCGATCCCGGGTAAAATTGCGTCGGATGCGCTGTTAAAACCGCCCGGATTTTAAAATTTTCCAAAAATCCCTTAATCTGTTCCTTTTTTTCTTTGGCATCGGCAGTTTCCTTAATGTCGCGCAGCGAGCCATGCCCTTCAAGGTTATGGATAATCGGAAAAGCCGCATCTTCAATGGCGTCGAAAAGCACAATCTGTCTTTCCACATATTGGATAAACCGGAACATGATATCGATTCGTTGCGCTTCAGTCGCGTTATCGAGGTATTTTTCCGTAAAGAAATCTACAATCTGTTTGGGCGTCTCGTTATTTTTGAATCCGCGTTCGCAGACTTCGGCAAATAAAGGCAAAAGCACGCCGGTATTGTTGATGGAATCAAAAGGAAGCGTGAGGAAAACGCTGTTGTAAACCTGATATCTGGAGAGCACACTTTGGTTGAAGCGCTCGATTTTGGGAAGCGTGTACATTACTCTTAAATTTGGATTAAGTTAATAAAAAAACCCCGAGCTTTCACTTGGGGTTTTAAATATTTCTGTCGAAAATATTACATGTTCTTGAAGATCGTGTGCATCAGTCGTTTTTTATCGTTGATACTTTCTTCGAGTGAAATCATTGTTTCGGTCCTGTAAACGCCTTCGATATCGTCAATCATAAAGATGACGTCTTTGGCATGTTTGGTGTCTTTTGCGCGAATTTTGCAGAAGATGTTGAATTTTCCGGTGGTTACGTGTGCTACGGTTACGAAAGGGATTTCATTGATACGCTCCAAAACGAATTTTGTCTGTGAGGTATTGTTCAGAAATACACCGACATAAGCGATAAAAGAATAGCCCAGTTTTTCATAATCGAGTGTCAGGGATGAACCCATGATGATTCCGGCGTCTTCCATTTTCTTAACCCTTACGTGAACCGTTCCTGCAGAAATCAATAGTTTTTTTGCGATATCGGTAAACGGAACTCTTGTATTATCAATCAACATGTCTAAAATCTGGTGATCGACTTCATCTAAACGAAATTTGCTCATAAAAAAAGTGTTTATTTATTGTGTGTTGTTTTTAATTAAGCAAAAGAAATATAAATTTTTAATAAAAAACACGAATTCGTTAATTTTCTATAATACCGTTGACGATTTTAACATTTTCCCCTAAATAAAAATCAGCTTTTTGATTTAATTCGGGATAATTATCAGTCTCATCTTCGTAAATATTTCCCTCAGCGTCCAGTTCAACATGTCCGAAATAATCGTCTAAATCCCCGATTTTAGCAACGTAAGCGTTAAAATATAGTTGATTGTTTATTAATTCTTCCTTAAACTGAGCCGCAAAATTCGTGATAATTTTGTTACTATCATAATTTATTTTAACATTTTTATAAACAAAGTCATAAAAACAGACTTTATTTTGAGGAATATTCAAATAATCATTTAATCCGTTGCTAACTATAACGTTTTCGTTGAGGAATTCCAAACCTGATAATAAGGCGATAAATATAAACTTTCTGGTGACCTCGCGATGGTAATCATTAGGGAAATGCCCGGCCTCAAACAGTACTGTCGGCACATTAAGTGATTGAAACATGTCGCCAATGCAGTTGATATTGAATGCGTCATCGAAACGTCCCACCTGTCCCGGAATGTGCTGTTGTAAAGTCTCATTCATCGCAGCGATAATATCGATCGCCTTCGCACGGGCGTGATGGATATGCCTTTCGGGATTAAATGCGGGCGCCAAAAAAGAAACTGTAGCAGGTTTGCCCGAATCGCCGGCGCCATAAATAGTGCGTTGGTCATGCAGGTTATAACAGCAGTCCGGCTTAAATTCTTCGAAGGCAGCACGTAAAATCCTGCTTTCGGGCTGCGATAAATTAAAGGCATCTCGGTTCAGGTCCATTTCATTGGCATTCTCGCGCGTATACAATTTGGCACCGTCGGGATTCACCATCGGAAGACAGCAAAAAGTGAAATCCTTGAGCAGGTTGTTTCCGAGTTCGGAACCGCTGTGAAGTATATTCAGGAAATCGAAAAGCGCTTTGGTGGTCGTGCTTTCGTTGCCATGCATTTGCGACCACATTAAAATCCTGATTTTTCCGCGACCTATCTTATAGGAATAGATCGGTTTCCCGAGTACAGATTTCCCTGGCACCTGAAGCTGGCTATCCGTATTCCACTTATTCAATAACGGCTCGATCGCATCAAGGGTAATGTATCTGCCGAACAATTCGGGAACTTTGTATTGGTTGAAAATTGATTCGAAATCCATCTGATGATTTTTGCTTTCACAAAAGTAAATCTAAAAGCCGGAATTCGCGAATTATCAGAAAAAAATACGAAAATGCCCTAAAAAAGAAACCTCCCACCACGACGGCAGGAGGCTTCTGAACCAATAAAACAAACACAAAAATTATTTTTATAAGAATATAATCTTTTGTATAGGTTTATTTACGTGCAAAAAGGAGTTATGGTTTTTCCGTTCTTAAAAAACTTTCCACATCGAAACCTTTTTCCTTTATTTTACCTTTTACTCCTATATAATGACTGAGTAAAATTGCAAGGTCGGCCTCAGCATTTTCTGTCGGATAAAAATAACCGCCAACCTTAACCGCTTTATTTTCGAAATCAAATGCGACCGGAACAATAGGCACGCCCGCTTTCAATGCGATATAATAGAACCCTGTTTTGAGTTCGCCCACTTTTTTGCGCGTCCCTTCCGGCGCGATCGCCATCCTGAAAACAGGTCTCTTTTTAAAAATCGCAGCGATCGAATCGACTTTATTCAATCCGCCGGAGCGATCTAACGGCTCGCCGCCCATCCATCGGAAAAAGCCATTCATCGGAAAACGGAACAGTTCCTTCTTACCTACCCAATGCATCTCCAACCCAATAATGCCGCGCGCAAAAAGGCCGACAAAGAAATCCTGCCAACTCGTATGCGGCATGACCATGATGACGCATTGCTTAATTTTTGGGTCAAATGCACCCGTGATTTCCCAGCCCAGCAGTTTGAAAAAAATCAGTTTATAAATCTGCCTTTTCATTTCTAAAGTATTTTGGGTAAAAATAATGTTATTCGCTTATTTTTGATAAAAAAATTGACAATGCTCAGAAAGCTGTTGAGTTACTTTATTCCGGTCAACATTTATCAGAAAAAATCGGCGGTCAGTAAGAACCTCGAAATCACCTGGAACAATGGCGAACTCGTGCTGGATTCCCAGAATACGAATTATTCCTATGGCAGCCTGCAGCGTATTTTACGAAAAGGGCTCAGGAAAATCGGGTTTGAAAAAGTGGCGGCAATGGAAAATATCCTCGTTCTGGGCGTAGCCGGCGGAAGCGTCATCAAAACGCTGATCAATGAAATCGGCTATAAAAACCGGATTACAGGCGTTGAGCTTGACGCGGAAATCATTAAGATCGCCAATGAATATTTCGGACTCAACCGCATCCCGAATCTCGAAATTGTAATCGACGATGCGTTCGAGTTTGTGCTCAGGACGAAAGAAAAATACGACCTCATTATCATCGATATCTTTCAGGATACGATTATGCCGAATTTTTTATTTGAGAAATTCTTCATCAACCGCATTGGCTTCCTGCTGAAACAAAATGGCATCAGCCTTTTCAATACGATGATTTTGAATGCGGCCCATGAAAAACGCAACGAAGATTATACCACCGCTTTTGATACCAATCTGTTTAAAGTCACCAAAATCCCAAGGCTGGAGCAACACAACGAACTGATCCTTGCGCAGAAACTTTAGCCCCATAAAAAAAGACCTGCTATGTACAGCAGGTCTTTCTTAACTAACTCAAACAAGTATCTTATTTGTGCATCAAAACGGCATCCACTACGTGAATCACACCATTTGATTGGTTTACGTCGGCAATCGTTACGGTTGCTCTCATACCTTTTTCGTCGGTCAGCACTAAATTTTTTCCGTCCATCATTGCTATTAATTTTCCACCTTGTACCGTAGTTAATGTCGCTTTTCCGTTTCCGGCCTTAATCGCTTTTGCAATGTCTGAAGCATTCATTTTTCCAGCTACTACGTGATAAGTCAAAACGCCTTGCAGCATGGCTTTGTTTTCTGGTTTCAGTAAAGTTTCCACCGTTCCTTTAGGCAATTTGTCGAAAGCGGCGTTCGTTGGAGCAAAAACGGTGAATGGCCCTTTTCCAGATAAAGTTTCCACCAGGCCGGCAGCCTTAACAGCAGCCACTAAAGTCGTGTGGTCTTTAGAATTTACGGCATTTTCGATAATGTTTTTGGTTGGATACATTGCTGCACCGCCGACCATTACAGTTTTTTGAGCAAAGGCTCCGGTTACGAATACAAATGCCATAATTGCAGTTGCGAAGATTTTGTTGGTTTTCATTGTTATGATTTTTAAAAGTTATAGAGGCATTTACGCCGAACCTTTGCCGATGGTTTTCTTAAATTTTGTTTTAACATAAATTTGGCAAACGTCCGAAACAGATTGGCTCTGAAAAACCTTGCCAATGTTGGGACAATCAAATGATTCCGATTAATTCACAAGGATTTAAGATTTTCTAAAGATTATAAGTTTTATTTTTGCCGCACTGTTTTTGAGAGACAGAACGCCAACTAAAACCTTAAGATGCCCAAATATTTAGCTTCCTTGTTCCTGCTGCTGCTTTTTTCCTTCGCACCGCCAAAGGAAAACAAAACCATCAAGGCGGGCCTCAAAATGCAGGAATTCGTCATCGCCACTTCTAAATATGCGCGGAGCATCAAACCCGGATTTATCATCGTTCCGCAGAATGGCGCCGAACTCGCCTTCAACAAACTGAATCCGGATGCGGGCACAAACCCGGCTTACATGAGCGCCGTCGACGGTTTCGGTATCGAAGAGCTTTTCTATAACGAAAAATTGAAAGTCGACAATTACCGCCTCAAAATGCTGCAGAAACTCAAAGGAAAAAAGAAAATCCTGGTTTCTGAATACATCACTAAGGAAGAAGCCGTAAAGGAAACCATCGAAAAAAACAGGAAAGAAGATTTCCTGTGCTTTCCACGCAGCGCTAACAATGAAAGCTATAGGGAGATTCCCGAAATCACCAACGAAAATTCAAACGACATCACCAAACTCAGCGACGCCAAAAATTATCTTTACCTGATCAATTCAGGGAATTATAAAACGCGTTTTTATTACCTGAAAGCGATTGCTGCCACCAATTTTGATGTGGTGATTATCGACCTTTTTTTCCATACCAAACCTTTTACACCCGAAGAAATCAGGCAATTGCAGACCAAAGCCAACGGCGGAAAACGAATCGTCCTTGCTTATCTCAACATCGGTTCAGCCGAAAACTTCCGCTATTATTGGAACGGCAACTGGATTGTAAACGACCCGGTCTGGATCAAAAAGAAATATGAAGGGTACGACGACGAATTCTATGTGCAGTTCTGGAATCCCGAATGGCAGAAAATCATCTATGGCAACGACGATTCCTATATGAAAAAAATCCTCGACGCAGGTTTCGACGGTGCGTATCTCGATAATGTGGAAGCGTATTATTTTTTATACAATAAATAGATTCGCGGATTGTCGGATCTTCAGATTTTCAGATTATCGGATTGAAGTTTTCTGAAAATCTGAAAATCCGATAATCTAAAAGTCTAATCTCAAAGCATCTTCCGCGCCTTCTCCAAATCTTCAGGCGTATCAATGCCGATACCGACATGTGAAGTTTCCACCATTTTAATGCGTTTCCCGAATTCCAAATAACGCAACTGCTCCAGTTTTTCAGAAGCTTCGAGGCTTTTCATCGGCAGCCTGTAGAAATCCAAAAGCGCCTGTTTGCGAAAAGCATAAATTCCGATATGCCTGAAATAGCGCACGCCCACATTTTTTTCGCGCGGATACGGAATCACAGAGCGCGAAAAGTACAGCGCAAAACCGCTTTGGTCAACGACCACTTTTACAATATTGGGATTGTTGATTTCTTCTTCATCGGTGATTTCAACCATCAACGACGCCAGGTCGACCTGGTTTGAGATGTCATTGCGAAAGACCTCAATCACTTTTGCCAGCGGCGCGCCATTGATAAACGGTTCGTCGCCCTGCACATTCACCACAATATCCACATCGATATTTGCGACGGCTTCGGCGATCCGGTCGCTTCCCGATTCGTGCTCCTTGATACTCATGATGGCTTTTCCGCCATTCGAAATAATCTCGTCATAGATCAGGATCGAATCCGTAACAACAAAAACATCATCGAAAAGTTGGGTATTGATGGCCGATTCATACGTGCGCCGAATAACGGTCTTGCCGCCCAGATC
>DATHGE010000188.1:0-6702 GCA_035317805.1 Flavobacterium sp.
ACCGCCGACAATTGCAAACCGTTGGAAACAGAAGTGTATTGGGAAGGTGCGGTGATGTAAACGTCAATTCCGTTATCGACTTTGTCATTTAAATCCTGTTTGCACGGCCACCAGTCGAGCGCGCCAAATGGTTCTGAAAGGGTCCATAAAACCGGAGTGCCATCATGTTCGTCGGTTACAAAAGAACCAAATCCGGTGCCCGAAGGAACACCCGAATAGGAAATGCTCAGCGAATCCAATACGCCGGTATTTTGAGTTTCGGGTAACGTAATGACAAGTTCATTGTTGGCATTCTGCGCAAAGGCAATTTCATTTCCGTGTCGTTTCACAGAGCTGACTTCGAGTTGGTCCGACAAGTCGAAAACCACTGAATTCAGGTTTTCCTTCGCTATGTATTTTGTTGTGACTTCACCGGTTATAAAAAGTTCCGCGGGATCGATTGTGAATTCGAGGCGGTGGTAGGTCACATCATAGTTGTAGGTATCCGGATTGACGAGCACCTCCATCTTCTTCGAAGCGGATTTCATCTCGGCATTGGCAAGGTTTTCAAGTTCTTTTTGGGCCGACTGTGCCATCGCAAGCCCTGACGCCAGTAATATAAGAAGGTAATGCTTTTTCATTATCGGTAAATTTTTTGCGCAAATCTAAGGAATAATTCAACTATCGAATGTTAATATAAAAGGAAATGCTTTTATCTTCCTAAAATTAGCGCATCCAAACCCATATTTATCTTTTGCAAATGCCCTTTTTATATAAAAACATTTGATTAAATTTGCGCCTCGCTGCCAGAATAAATCCGCAGCCTAAAAATCACAGTATGTTACAGATCGCATTTATCAGGGAAAATCAGGAGAAAGTCATCAAGGCTTTGGCCAAAAGAAATATCGATGCCAAATCGGTTGTGACCGAAGTCGTGCAATTGGATGAAAAACGCCGCGCCGCGCAGGCAGAGCTCGATAACATCTTATCCGAATCCAACAAATTATCCAAAGATATCGGCGAACTGATGAAAAGCGGCGAGAAAGCCAAAGCCGCAATCCTCAAGGAAAAAACCGTACTGCTCCGGGAGCAAGGCAAAAACTTGTCTGAAAGAGCGGAAGGATTTGCTGCAGAACTGACCCAGAAATTATACACGCTGCCGAATCTTCCGGCCGACATTGTTCCCGAAGGCAAAACCCCCGAGGAAAACCTCAATGTATTCCAGGAAGGCGATATTCCGGTTTTGCATGAAGGCGCACAGCCGCATTGGGAACTCGTCAAAAAATACGACATCATCGATTTTGAACTCGGTGTAAAAATCGCCGGCGCCGGATTTCCGGTCTACAAAGGCAAAGGCGCCAAATTGCAACGCGCGCTGATCAATTATTTCCTCGATAAAAACACGGCTGCCGGATACAATGAAGTCCAGGTGCCGCATCTCGTAAATGAAGCTTCAGGCTACGGAACCGGGCAATTGCCGGACAAAGAAGGACAGATGTACCATGTTGGGATTGACGATTTGTACCTGATTCCGACTGCGGAAGTTCCGGTGACGAATTTATTCCGCGATGTGATTTTAAATGAAAACGAACTCCCGGTTTTGTGTACCGGATATACGCCGTGTTTCAGAAGAGAAGCGGGTTCTTATGGTGCACACGTCCGTGGATTGAACCGTTTGCACCAATTCGACAAAGTAGAGATCGTACGCATCGAACATCCTGATAATTCTTATAAAGCGTTGGATGGAATGGTCGAACATGTAAAAACAATTTTGCAGGAACTGAAATTGCCGTATCGTATTTTGCGTCTTTGCGGCGGCGATATGGGCTTCACATCTGCGCTGACTTATGATTTCGAGGTGTTTTCTACCGCGCAGGACCGCTGGCTCGAGATCAGTTCGGTTTCCAATTTTGAAACGTTCCAGGCCAACAGGCTCAAGCTGCGTTTCCGCGACAAGGACGGGAAAAACCAACTGGCGCATACGCTCAACGGAAGTTCTTTGGCTTTGCCGAGGGTTTTGGCCGGAATCCTCGAGAATTACCAGACGCCGGAAGGTATCGTAATCCCCGAAGTGCTGCGTCCTTACACAGGTTTCGACATCATCAGCTAAAGTTAATCTTTCATAAACGGGATACTAAATTGACACAAATGTGTTACTTTAGTGCATTGTTTTTTTATCCGGCCCAATGAAACCGTTAGGTTCAAGAACTCCAAAAAATAAATGCTAAAAATTGTGAGTAAAAAAATATTGCTTTGCCTCCATCTGATCGTTACGCTGTTTGCATTTGCCCAGAATGAGCAGTTGGCGCAGAATTATTTTGACAAGGGCGATTTCGAGAAAGCCAGGATCAGTTATGAGGATTTGCTGAAATCCCAACAGGGAAACAGTTTTTATTTCCAAAGGCTCGTCGATTGCTACCAACAGCTCCAGCAATTGGACATTTCCCAAAAAGCGATTGAAGACCGGCTGGCAAAATATCCGCAAGGAAGCCTGCTCGTCGAACTCGGTTACAATTACCAGTTAAAGAAAGACGTCGCGAAATCAAAGAAATATTACGGCGAAGCGCTCGAGAAGATCAAAAAAAATCCAACCGAAGTTTACGGAGTAGCGGGCACTTTTGAAAGGAAAGTACTGATCGATTATGCGTTACAGGCCTATCAGCTTGCCGTGTCTGTCGAACCAAAATTGAATTTCAACTTCCAGATGGCGCTGTTGTATGGGCAGGCGGGAAATACCGAAATGATGATCGATATGTTCCTGACCGAAGCCTATGCCAATCCGCAGAATTCGATCATGATCCAGAACCAACTGACGCGTTTTATGACTGAAGACGCCGAAGCGACCTTTAACGAATCGCTTCGGAAAGCATTATTGGTGCGCGCGCAAAAGAATCAGGATATTTTCTGGAACCAATACTTGAGCTGGTTTTATGTGCAGCAGAAAGAATACGGCAAGGCATTTATACAGGAAAAGGCAATCTACAAACGCGATCCCGAGACTTTTTCGAACATCGTAAACCTCGCACAATTGTCTATTGAGGAAGGTGAGCCTGAAACGGCGAAGGAGATTTTCGAATTCGTTTTGCAGAATACGCAGGATATCGAACTCAAGATCCAGGCGAATTATTACCTGACGGAAATGCGCATCAACACCGCGCAGGAAAAAGATTATCCGGCTATTGAAAGCGATCTGGCGATGCTGCTGAAACAGTTTGGAATTAGCCCGTATTCGCTGTCGCTGCAGATTTTACAAGCACATTTTCTCACGTTCAACCTCAAAAATCCAGAACAGGGAAAGAACCTTCTGAAGGAATCTTTGGAGTTGCCGCTGACCAAATACCAAACTGCCGATATCAAGATGGAACTCGCCGATATCTTATTGTTTGAAGAGAAATTCAACCAGGCGCTGATTTATTATTCCCAGATTGAAGACGATCTCAAAAATGACGTCGTCGGCCACGAGGCCAGCCTTAAAGCGGCAAAGACCAGTTATTTCAAAACCGATTTCGACTGGGCGCAGAAACAGTTCAAGGAGTTAAAATCGGCTTCTTCGCAATTGATCGCCAATGACGCGCTCGAATATTTCCTGTTGCTCAATGACAACACCGTAGCCGATTCGACACAAACCGCTTTGAAACGTTTTGCGCGCGCCGATTATTTGCTGTACCAACATAAAAATCAGGAAGCGCTGTCGCAATTTCAGGATATTCTCAAGGATTTCAAGGGACAGGAAATTGAGCCGGTGACTTTGCTCCGTTTGGGAAAAACCTATGAAAAAATGGGCGATTATAATTCGGCGTTAAGTAACTATCAGGCAATTATCGACAAACACGCCGAAAGCATTTACATCGATGAGGCGCTGTATTTTTCTGCCGAAATCTACAACCGCCAGCTCAAAGATCCTGAAAAGGCGAAACCGCTGTATGAGAAACTATTGTTCGGCCACGAAGACAGCATTTATTTTGTAGATGCGCGAAAGAAATTCCGGCAGCTGCGCGGCGACAGTAATCTATAGCGCGACTTTTCAAATAAACAAATTACCGAATCCACAAATTCACTTCCCATGATTATCTATAACGTCACCACGAATATCCACGAAAGCGTACACGACACCTGGCTGCACTGGATGAGAGAAACCCATATCCCGCAGGTACTCGCGACCGGAAAATTCACCTCCGCCAGATTGGTCCGCGTATTGGTCGACGAGGAAATGGGCGGCAAAACCTACGCGGTGCAATACCTGACGGATTCCAAAGAAACGCTGCAGCGGTATTACGATTACGACGCTCCGGCATTGCGCGAGGAAAGCCATAAGCTTTTCGGAGACATGGCGCTGTCTTTTCGCACCGAACTCGAATTGGTTTCCGAACACTTCCTACACAACTAAACTTCGCGTCTTACGCTCCTGAAGCTTCGGGACGGCAAAAAACCAAAATATGGAAAAAGTAAAAGCCAAAAAGCATCTCGGACAGCATTTCCTCAAGGATGAAGACATCGCGAAGCAAATCGCCGATACGCTCAACCTTCAAGGCTATGATGATTTGCTTGAAATCGGTCCGGGAATGGGCGTGCTCACCAAATATTTGCTCGAAAAGCCGATCAACACTTATGTGATTGAAATCGATACCGAATCGGTGACCTATCTCAATGAGAATTACCCGAAACTCAAGGACAGGATCATCTCGAAGGATTTTCTCAAATACAACATCAACGAGATTTTCGAAGGGAAGCAATTCGCCATCATCGGGAATTTTCCCTATAATATTTCGACGCAGATTGTTTTCCGTGCACTCGAATTCAGGAATCAGATTCCGGAATTTGCAGGCATGTTCCAAAAGGAAGTCGCCCAAAGGATCTGCGAAAAGAAAGGCACGAAAGCATACGGAATTCTCTCTGTACTGACGCAGGCGTTTTACGATGCCGAATATCTGTTCACCGTGAGTGAAGATGTTTTTATCCCGCCGCCAAAAGTCAAATCGGGCGTTTTGCGTTTGCGCCGCAAAGAAAATTTCACTTTGCCGTGCCCTGAAAAATTATTTTTTACGGTGGTGAAAACAGCTTTCCAACAACGCCGGAAAACACTCCGCAACAGCTTAAAAACACTAAATTTGTCGGATAATTTAAGAGAAGATAGTATATTTGACCTCCGGCCGGAGCAATTATCGGTCGACCAGTTTATCGCATTGACCCAAAAAATACAAGCCGATGGAATTTAAAATCAGCAAAGAATTAATCGTCCAGCTGGAAGAGCTCATTACCGCCAAAAAAGACGCGGAACTGAATTTTTTGCTGCATGACATGCACCATGCTGATATTGCCGAAATCCTTGACGAGCTTAGTTTTGAGCAGGCAACCTATATTTTTAAGGTGCTTGACAGTGAAAAAACCGCAGAGATTCTTCTCGAACTCGAAGACGACCTGCGTGAAAATATCCTGAAAAGGCTTTCCCCGAAAGAGATTGCCGAAGAGCTCGATGAACTTGAGACCAACGATGCCGCAGATATTATCGCCGAGCTTTCCAAAGACCGGAAAGACAAGGTAATCTCCGAACTCCAGGACGTTGAGCATGCCAAAGACATCGTGGATCTTTTGCGTTACGATGAAGATACCGCGGGCGGGATCATGCACAAAGAGCTTGTGAAAGTCAACGAGAACTGGAACGTTCTTACCTGTGTGAAACAGATGCGCATCCAGGCCGAAAATATTTCCCGCGTGCATTCGATTTATGTGGTTGATGATGAAGACCGGTTGAAAGGCCGACTGTCATTGAAGGATTTATTGACGACTTCCACTAAAACACCGATCAGCGAGATTTATATCAGCAAACTCAATTCCGTAAAGGTTGACGCCGAAGATGTTGAGGTCGCGCGGATTATGCAGAAATACGATTTGGAAGCGATTCCCGTCATTGATGAACTTGGAAGATTAGTCGGCAGGATTACCATCGATGATATCGTAGACGTCATCAAGGACGAAGCCGATAAGGATTACCAGTTGGCTGCCGGTATTACGCAGGATGTCGAGGCGAATGACAGCGTACTCGAACTCACCAAAGCGCGGCTTCCGTGGCTTTTGATCGGGATGTGTATTGAAATTGTCGCCTCTTTTGTACTGAAAGGCAACGAGGCGGCTTTCCAGAAATATTCTACTTTAATCATCTTCGTCCCATTGCTTTCGGCCACTGCAGGGAATATTGGCGTTCAGGCTTCGGCGATTGTCGTCCAGGGTTTGGCCAACGGGACTTTGAAGGAATTTAGCCGGCGTTATTTTACAAAGGAATTGACGGTTTCTATGATTTCGGGAACGATGATTTCGATGCTGCTGCTGATTTACCATTCCATCATGTACCAACAGTATTTGGTAGGCATCGCCATTTCAACCTCTATTATCGTAGTGATTCTATTTGCGGCGACATTGGGAACGCTCGTTCCGCTGTTCCTTCACAAAAACAAGATCGATCCTGCCATTGCAACCGGCCCGTTTATCACCACGACAAACGATTTGTTCGGGATTATGCTTTATTTTACGATTGCAAAGCTGATCCTTGGCTGTTGATTTTTTGCGAATAATAACGGTTGGTAAAGATTGAAATCGGCAGGCCAATCATAAGCATCAGGATTACGGCGCCAATCAATACGCCGTCCCAGGTCATCGGCGGACGGTTCGGAAAAACAACTGAAAGTACGCCCAGATTCATCACAATCCAGACGAAAACACCATATA
>DATHGE010000189.1:0-2166 GCA_035317805.1 Flavobacterium sp.
GCAGGCAACCCTTTCCCGGCGAACGGAATGTACCTGATCACCAATGAAGGCGCGGTTTTAATTGACACACCTTGGGACAAGACCCAATTCCAGCCGCTGCTCGACTCTATTGAAAAACGCCACCACAAGAAAGCGGTACTGTGCATTTCGACGCATTACCACGACGACCGGACTATCGGACTCGAATATTACAGGTCAAAAGGAATCCGGACCTATTCTTCGGCACTGACTAAAAAACTGTGCAGGAAATATCATTTCAAACAGGCGGAATTCACCTTTAAAAATGATACGGTCTTTAACATCGGTGGTTATAAGATCGAAACCTTTTATCCGGGAAAAGGCCATACCAAAGACAATATCGTCGTCTGGTTTGCGAAAGACAAAACGCTATACGGCGGCTGTTTCCTCAAAAGTACCGAAAGCACAACATTGGGAAATCTCAACGACGCCGATGTAAAGGCTTGGCCGGCGTCAATCAAAAAGGTAATCGCCAAATTCCCAAAACCGGATTATACGATTCCGGGGCACCAGGATTGGAAAGACAACAAAAGCATCATTCATACCCAGAAGCTGCTGTCTCAAAAAAAATGATCCAATAGTTTAAACCGAAGCGAGTTTAAAATAAAAGGTGCTTCCGATACCCAGTTCACTTTCGACACCAATTGTTCCATGCTGCGCTTCAATAAATTCCTTACTGATCGCTAATCCCAGTCCGGTTCCCGATTTATGGCTGCCTGGAATCTGGAAATATTTGTCGAAGACTTTGTTTTTATAACGGTTTTCGATTCCCTTTCCGGTGTCGATTACCTTGAATACCACCTTGTCTTTTTCGGAATGGAGCCGGATCGAGATGAGACTGTTTTCGGAGGAATAGCGTATCGCATTCGTGAGGAAATTGATCAGCACCCAGGCTGTTTTTTCGGCATCCGCTTTTACATCCGGCAGGTGCGCATCGGTAACGATTTCGAGCTCGATCTGCTTTTGCCCGGCTTGGGTTTTCACCGCTTCGGTGGCGTAGTTAATGATTTCATAAGGGCTGCACCGGTCCATGCTTAACTGTATGTTTCCTGTTTCAACCTGAGAAAGTTCGAGCAATTCGCCGGTGATCTTCAACAACCGCTGGCTGTCGTCCCTGATGCTGTCGATAAGCTGTTGCTGCTCGTTGTTGATTTTTCCCGTTTCCTGTTTTTCCAGCAATTGCAGGCTCAGTTTTATGGAAGAGATCGGCGTTTTAAGCTCGTGCGAAACGGTAACGATGAAATTGGTCTTGGCAAAATCAAGTTCCTTAAAAATTGTGATGTTCCTCAGGATAATCACGTTTCCGATAGCAATCGTTTCCGTTTCACCGGTGGGAACCATGGTGATTTTTACAGTTTCTTTTTCAAAATAGCTTTCCTTTCCGTCGGCGTAAATTTTCATCGGATGTGCATTTTGGCTCTCCGTTTCATTAATGATAAGCGATTTCAGCAAATCATTGGTAAGTGCCAGGTTTGAGGCATATTTTCCGATGACGTCTTCGGGTTTCAACGCCATAATTTTTAGCGCCTCATGATTCACAAACAAGATTGTCCCTTCGTTATCGAGCCCGATGATTGGATCGTGCATGTTGTTGATCAGCGTCTCAAGCCGTTTCTTTTCAAAAGACAATTTGTACAGGTTACTGTTGTTGTATTCCTGGAGCTTCTCGGCCATGGTGTTGAATGACCGCGCCAGATCGCCATATTCGTTGTGGTTCATAAAATGCACGCGTTCGGTATAATTCCGGTTGGCAATTTCCCTGATTCCTGCGGTCAGTTCCTTAATCGGATTGGCAATATTATTCGGCAAATTCACCAACAGGTTGAAGGCAATCAGGAAACAAAGCGCGCCGGTAATGCCGATCCATAAATTAGCGGTTTCGGCCGTTCTTTTGGCAATATCGCTTTTCTGCTTAATCGCATTCATGTTGAGTCGCATGATTTCGAAAATATCGAGCCTGATACGACTTTTTATATTCTGGTCGGCCCTGTTCTTTTCTAAAAAGCTAAAACTTTCCTGCAGGTTATTGGTAACCTTGTTCTCGCCTGCTTCGGTAACATTGGCTACCTGTTTTTTAAGATTAGATTCGAATTCAGCAATCGCTGCACTTTCGTCGGTCCCGATTTTGTCCAGTGCAGTCAGCATATT
>DATHGE010000190.1:0-2337 GCA_035317805.1 Flavobacterium sp.
GATTCTGAAACCGATGTCAGCGAAGGACCCGGGCCTGACGGGAATGCGTTCATACACTGGATGAATGTGCTCGACAACGAAACATATTATATTGCCATTGACCGGCCGGTTGGGGAAAGCAATTTTTCGATTGTCTGGACCGGAACCGCTACTTTTTATGAACCTCCGGTGATTGAAAGCGTCACCGACCTTCATTCCTGCAATGCCAGCAAAGATGGTTTAGCCGTTTTTGACCTGACGGTAAACAATGCCAGTGCCATCGGAAGCCAGACCAATGTGGCGGCAACTTATTATACAAATTACAACGACGCTGTAAACGCAGACAATGCGATTGCAGATCCGGCTGCCTTCCAAAGCACAACCAATCCGCAAATTATTTATATCCGATTGACCAATACGGTGACCGGCTGTTTTGTGGTGGCCGAATTTAGCCTGCTGCTCAATGAATCTTCCGACCCGGTTACCGAATTTTCCTATACGACGCCTGTTTGCATTGAAGGCATCAATCCGGTTCCGGAAATAGCACCGGGTTTTACCGATTCAGGAGTTTTTACCGCAACGCCGCAAGGTTTGGCGATTAATCCGACATCGGGAAATATTGATTTATCGGGCAGCCATACGGGGAATTACACCGTCACTTATACCGTTCCGCCCAACAATCCGTTTTGCTTCGCGCCGGAACACACCGATTTTAGTCTCGAAATTAATAATTGTATGATTCCACGCGGAATTTCACCCAATAACGACGGACTCAACGATTTTTTCAATATTGAGGATTTTGATGTGAAAGAACTGAGCATCTTTAACCGCTACGGCGTAAAAGTGTACAGCCGCCTGAATTACCGCAAAGAATGGGACGGTTTCTCCGACAAAGGCAAAAAACTTCCCGACGCGACCTACTTTTATCTCATCGAATTGAACAACGGGGAAATTAGGACGGGCTGGGTTTACATCAACAGGCAGAAATAAATCTAAACGGTAAGTTTGTACAATTTCACGCATTCCACCGCTTCCTTAACATCATGTGCGCGAAGGATTTTTGCGCCTTTGGCCAATGCCAGTGCATGTATGGCAGTTGTTCCGTTCAAGGCTTCGGCAGCCGAGGTCCCGAGCGGTTTGTATACCATTGATTTTCTGGAAACACCAACAAGGATCGGGAATTCCAACATTTGAAACAATTCAAGTTTTTGCAAAACGGCATAATTCTGTTCGAGTGTTTTCGCAAATCCGAAACCTGGATCTATCATTAAATCATTGATTCCGAAACTTCTTGCAGCACGGATTTTTTCTGAAAAATAAAACAGCATTTCTTTTACGATATTCCCATAATCCGTCAATTTTTGCATCGTTTGCGGATTGCCGCGCATGTGCATCATGATGTAGGGAACATTGAGCTGGCCAATCATCTCCAGCATTTTATCATCCAGATTTCCTGCAGAAATATCATTAATCATCGCGGCACCGTTCGCAATACCCGCTTTTGCGACCGCACTCCTGAAAGTATCGACAGAAATCAGCGCTTCAGGAAAATGCTTTACTATCGAACTTATCGCAGGCAATATCCTTTCGAGCTCTTCCTTTTCAGGAACGAATTCGGCGTTGGGCTTGCTCGAATACGCGCCCACATCGATAAAATCGGCGCCTTCGGAAAGCATTTTTTCAACCTGGCGCAGCATTTCGGTTTCATCGGCATACTTTCCGCCGTCGTAAAAAGAATTGGGCGTGAGATTCAGGATTCCCATTATCCGGGGCGTTTCCAAATCGATAAGCCTGCCATTACAGTTAATTGTCATTTTGGATTTTTTATTTTAAAACTTTATCGATACATTTCGCTCCAATATTCATAGCGCATCATTAAAGATTGAAAGAAATAATTCCTATTTTTGGAAAAATTTCCAGACAAATATACACCAATTCATGAAGAATACTTCTGAAGAATACGACAAGATTATTGCCGTCTGCCGTAAACTTTTCATCAATAAAATGCAGGATTACAGCAGCGCCTGGCGCATCCTGAGACTGCCTTCGCTCACCGACCAGATTTTTATCAAAGCGCAACGCATCCGCAGTTTGCAGGAAAATGAAATGCGTAAAGTGGACGAGGATGAAACGGGAGAATTTATCGGAATCATCAATTATTCGATCATGGCGCTGATCCAGCTTGAACTTGGCGTTGCCGATCAGCCCGATCTCAATACGCAAAAGGCAACCGAATTATACGATGCGAAAATCACGCTTACCAAAGAACTCATGGAAGCCAAAAACCATGATTATGGCGAGGCCTGGCGCGAGATGCGTGTGAGTTCACTGACCGATCTGATTTTGCAGAAACTGCTC
>DATHGE010000191.1:0-4668 GCA_035317805.1 Flavobacterium sp.
CCTGCTCGAGCAGAATGCCATTACAAATACGACTTCTTATCCAAACGCCGATCCTTATCTTTCTGCTATTTATGTCCGTGTGGAAGACAATAGCGGCTGTTCTTCGATCAATGAAATGCAACTCGTGGTGCATAAATTGCCGAACGTCGTGCGTGAGGAAACCGGGCTGTTCGTATGCGATGACAATCCGGGTTATCATATTACGCTGAATGCTGCGATTCTGGAAGGTATTCCTTCCGATTACACATATGAATGGTTCCTGGATGGAAATCCGTTGTCGCTGTATACTTATCAGATTGAGGTGCATGTGGCCGGAATTTATACTGTGGAAGTGACGCGTTTGGGTTGCACAATCAAACGCACCATCACTGTTTCTGATTCTGGAAATGCCAATATCGACTCGATTCTCGTGGACGATTTTGTTACAGACACCAACACGATTACCGTCAACATTACGGGAACAAGTCTTGGCAGTTATGTGTATGCGCTCGACCATGCCGATACGGTTTACCAGGAATCGAATGTTTTTGAGAATGTATCGCCCGGGATTCATGAGCTTTACATCAAAGACCTTTATGCCTGTGGGATTTTCGGGCCTGTCCAGATAAATGTGCTTGGAGTTCCGAGATACTTTACGCCAAACGGCGACGGATTTAACGACACGTGGAATATGAAAGGCGCTGATGCGGCATCCAATAAGAATTCGACGATTTATATTTTTGACCGCTATGGGAAACTGCTCACGCGCATCAGTCCGGTTGGTCCGGGTTGGGACGGAACCTTTTCTGATAAGCCACTTCCCGCCGACGATTACTGGTACACGATTTCGCTTGACAACGGACGCAATACCAAGGGGCATTTCTCTTTGAAACGATAAGCGATGAAACAAACGATCTTATTGCTATTGTGTGCCGTTTTTGGAATGAACGCCCAGATTATTAAAGTTTCAAGCGGTGATTTGAAGCACTTCCCGAATTTCACATCGAAGTATATTATGCCCCGGAATATTGATGTCTGGTTTCCTGACGGCTATTCCAAAAATGAGAAATATGCTGTTTTGTATATGCACGACGGACAGATGCTTTTTGATGCTTCTACAACCTGGAACAAACAGGCCTGGGAAGTGGATGAAGTTGCGGGAAAATTACAGTTGGAAAAGAAAACGCAGAAGTTTATCGTGGTTGGGATTACGAGCATTTCGGAAATCAGGCACAGCAACCTGTTTCCGCAGAAGCCTTTTGAATCGCTGTCGCAGCAGACGCAGGATTCCCTGTATGCTTTGGGACAGGATAAGAATCAGCCGTTGTTTGGGACGAAAGTCGATTCGGACAATTACCTCAAATTTATTGTAAAGGAGCTCAAGCCGTTCATCGACCATACGTTTTCTGTGAAGACCGACAAGGCGAATACCTTTATCGTGGGTTCGAGCATGGGCGGATTGATTTCGCTGTACGCAATCTGTGAATATCCCGATGTTTTTGGCGGCGCTGCCTGTTTATCGACACATTGGCCGGGGACATTTTCGGTGGTGAATAATCCGATTCCGAAGGCGTTTTTGGATTATATGAAACGGAATCTGCCGTCGCCAATGATGCATAAAATTTACTTCGATTATGGCGACCAGACTCTGGACGCTTTGTACGAACCTTACCAGAAAGAAGCCGACCTGATCATGATGGCGAAAGGTTTTGATGGGACGAACTGGGTTACAAAAAAGTTCCCGGGTGCGGACCATTCGGAGAAGTCGTGGGAAGCACGGTTGGATGTTCCTTTGTTGTTTTTGCTGGGAAATTAGAAAAGCTTCTCGATACAATTTTAGAAAATACCTTTGGAATTTTCTAAAATCACTCGAAGTGACGTTGAATTACATCTGTCAAATTCGGGTTGAGCAAGGGCTTCTGTCAATACATTCCTGACGAAATTTTCTAAAATCACTCGAAGTGACGTATGAATCGTAGCCGTCAGTTCGAGTTGAGCAAGCATTTATGCCAATAAATGTTTGCGAAGTATCGAGAACCCTAGCCCAGATTGAAGCGGAAATCCTGTTGCTGTAACGCAGTGAAAGCAAGAGATTGCAGCGGAAAGCAGGAATTAGCTCCTGAAGAAATTATTGTAACCGGAACAGATTACTTCGCTTTGCTCGCAATGACCGTCTAATAAGCACAATACTTTTTAAATAAAAAAGCCACTCTTTTCAGAATGGCTTTCTTGCTTTTATTTCGAATCGAATTAGATCTTGAATCTTTTTCTGTCGTTTTCATTCAGGTAGATTTTACGCAGACGGATCGATTTTGGCGTCACCTCTACATATTCATCTTTCTGGATATACTCCAACGCTTCCTCGAGAGAGAAAATGATCGGCGGGATAATCCTTGCTTTTTCATCATTCCCTGATGAACGAACATTGGATTGTTTTTTCATTTTAGTCACGTTGACACTCATATCATCGCTACGGGAATTTTCCCCGATGACCTGGCCTTCGTAGATTTCGTCGTTAGGATTCACGAAGAATTTACCGCGATCCTGCAATTTATCGATAGAATAAGGGATTGCTTTTCCGTTTTCCATAGAGATCAAAGATCCATTGTTACGGCCCGGAATATCGCCTTTGAAAGGTTCGTATCCGATGTAACGGTGTGACATGATCGCTTCACCTGCAGTTGCAGTCAGCAATTGATTTCTCAATCCGATGATTCCGCGTGACGGAATGTTGAATTTAACGATCATACGTTCGCCTTTGGCTTCCATTGAAAGCATTTCGCCTTTACGGATAGAAACAAATTCGACCGCACGGCCTGAAAGGCTTTCCGGTAAATCGATGGTCAATTCTTCAATCGGTTCCGATTTTTTTCCGTCGATTTCTTTGATGATAACCTGTGGTTGTCCGATTTGCATTTCGTAACCTTCCCTTCTCATCGTTTCGATAAGGACTGACAAGTGCAATACGCCACGGCCGAAAACCATGAATTTATCGGCTGAATCGGTTTCACCCAATTTCATCGCCAGGTTTTTCTCCAATTCTTTTGTCAAACGGTCACGGATATGGCGCGAAGTCACAAATTTACCTTCTTTACCAAAGAATGGCGAATCGTTGATGGTGAACAACATGCTCATGGTTGGTTCGTCGATCGCGATGGTTTGCAATGCTTCAGGGTTTTCGAAATCGGCAACGGTATCGCCAATTTCAAAGCCTTCGATTCCAACGATCGCACAGATATCTCCGGCGACCACTTCCTGTACTTTTTTACGGCCAAGACCTTCAAAAGTATGCAATTCTTTAATTCTTGTTTTTATGATTTTACCGTCTCTTTTTACGAGAGAAATTGGCATTCCTTCTTTCAGGATACCTCTTTCAAGACGTCCGATCGCGATACGGCCTGTAAATGCAGAGAAATCTAAAGAGGTAATCAGCATTTGTGGCGTTCCTTCTCCAACATTTGGTGGCGGAACATTTTTGATGACCATATCAAGCAATGGCTCGATGTTGTCGGTCATGTTTCTGAAATCATCAGACATCCAGTTGTTTTTGGCAGAACCGTAAACCGTTGGAAAATCCAATTGCTCTTCGGTTGCTCCGAGTTCGAACATAAGGTCGAATACTTTTTCGTGCACTTCTTCGGGTGTACAGTTTTCCTTGTCCACTTTATTGATGACGACGCAAGGCTTTAATCCGAGGTCAAGCGCTTTCTGCAATACAAAACGGGTTTGCGGCATTGGGCCTTCGAACGCATCTACGAGGAGACAAACGCCATCGGCCATGTTCAGTACGCGTTCCACTTCACCACCGAAATCGGCGTGACCGGGAGTATCGATAATATTGATTTTGGTTCCTTTGTAAACGACAGAAACGTTTTTGGAAGTAATGGTAATACCTCTTTCGCGCTCCAGGTCGTTGTTGTCGAGAATTAAGTCGCCTGTATTCTCATTGTCACGAAAAAGTTGGCAATGGTACATAATTTTATCAACCAAAGTAGTCTTACCGTGATCGACGTGGGCAATAATTGCAATGTTTCTAATAGATTCCATCTGTGATTTTTAATGGGCGCAAAGGTATGTATTATTTTTTGATTAAAAATCTTTATTTCAGACTTTACTGTTTGTTAACTTTTTAGGGGCGATTTTGTTAAAAACTAACCGAAGATTGACGTGTACTTTTTACAATTGAAGAATAAATTATTTATATTTGGAGGAATGAAAAACAAGGTCAATAAAATATCTTTACTTTTTATTATCTTCTTGATGTTTTTGGCTGTTATCAGTCACGAACTATTGGCCCACTTCTCCCCCGACGGAGTCATCTCTCAAGGTTACCATCTTTCGATTACGCTGGCGATTATCATGATTTCGGGGACGATTTTCAATTATACGATCTCAAAGAACAACATCCGCAACTATAAGGTTTTCGAAAAACTCAAGAAAAACAACGACGAGATTAAGGAGTCGAATGAACGCTACGACATTGTGGCCAAGGCGACCAGCGATACGATCTGGGACTGGAAAATCCAGGAAGACGATTTCATCTGGAACAAAGGAATCCAGGGGATTTTTGGCTATCGGAAAGAAGAGGTCGGCAACACGTCGAAATGGTGGTTTGACCGGATCCATCCTGAAGACAGCATCAAAATGTCAGTCAAACTGTATTCTTTCATCGAACAGAAAACAGAGAAA
>DATHGE010000192.1:0-8130 GCA_035317805.1 Flavobacterium sp.
AACCGCCCTTATCAGGGATTGTCTGGCGAAACTGTTTACAGATACGGATTCAACAACGGCATGCTCAAATTGTATGCGGCTTTCGATGCGTCGCGTTTCGATATCAACCAGGAAAACATCAACACGCCATTTGTCAAAGACAGGGTCGACTTGCGCAACAATAATTTCTACCTGAACGCTTCATATAAAGGGAATTTTGGCGGCAACTGGCAGATCACTTCAGGGTTGAGTTACGGTTATGGACAGAATAAAATTGCATTCAATAACAACGATTCTGAAAACGTCGAAAATGCGTCGCACATGAAACTCAAATTCAGGAAAAGCTTTTCCGACCGTTTGAAACTGTCCTTCGGCGCCGATTATTTCATCACCAATTTTAATGAAGATTTTGGTCCGAATACAACCAACGGCTACAATGCCAACATCGCGGCAGTTTATACGGAAGCGGATATTTTCTTTTCGAAGAAATTCGCTGCAAAAGTGGGCGTAAGGGCTTCCAACAACAATTATCTCAATGAAAATGCGATTGCGCCAAGGGTTTCCGTTGCGTACAAAATCGCAAAATATAGCCAGTTTTCGTTTGCTTATGGCGAATTTACGCAGTCGCCAAAACAGGAATACCTCAAGGTGTCGAATTTGTTTGAAAGCGAGAAAGCCTCGCATTACATCCTGAATTTCCAGTTCAATAAAGACCGGCAGACTTTCAGGGCGGAAACGTATCTGAAGGAATACCGCGATCTGGTGAAATTCCAACAATTGAATGCCTTCGAAAATTACAATTTCAACAACGACGGTTCAGGTTACGCGGCCGGACTGGATTTGTTCTGGAGAGACGGCAGGAATATCAAGAACCTCGAATACTGGATTTCATATTCCTACATCGACACCAAGCGCGATTACAGGGATTATCGCGAGAAAGTGACGCCGAGCTTTGTGGCCGACCACAGTTTATCAGTTGTTGGAAAATACTGGATCAATGACTGGAAATCGCAATTGGGACTGACGAACAGCTTCAGTTCGGGAAGGCCATACAATAATCCCGATGACATTAAATTTATGAACGGGAAGACCAAATCATACAACAATGTGAGCTTCAGTTGGGCTTATCTGTTGAGCCAGCAGAAAATCCTGTATTTCTCCATGTCGAATGTTTTGGGAACCGAAAATATCTATGGTTATGAATATGCAACGGAAGCGAATCCGAACGGTTTGCATGACAGGAAGGCGATTACGCCAACAGCCGATCGTTTCTTCTTCGTGGGCTTCTTCTGGACGATCAGCCAGGATAAGAAAACCAACCAATTGGATAATCTGTAGGCAGCATCTGCAACTCATCCTCAAAATCCGACAGTTCGGTCACTATCAATTTTTAAACAGAAACTGCCGCTATACATTTGCCCCATAATTAACCAACAACAAAAGAAATGAGGAAAATAATTTTAGTTTTAGTAATTTTAGTCGGTGGATTCGTCCAGGCGCAGAATGTAAACCTCGAAGTGAAAATGACCGGTTTTAAAAACAACACCGGCGTCGTAAAAGTAGGATTGTACGATTCTGAATCGAATTTCCTCAAAACGGTTTATAAAAGCCTCAAGCCGGGAATCGTTTCAAATACGGCCACGGCAACATTCACCAACATTCCAAAAGGCACCTATGCCGTTTCGGTCTATCACGATGAGAATGAAAACGGTACGCTCGACAGGAACGCTTTCGGAATTCCGGCAGAAGATTATGGGACTTCAAACGGCGCCAGAGGATTTATGGGGCCGCCAAAATTTGAAGATGCAAAATTCACATTAGATACAAACAAAACGATCAATATCACCATCAATAATTAAAAATTTACAACATGAAATCAAGAGTACTTTTAGTTTTAGCAATTTTAGTGAGCGGATTCACTTTCGCGCAAGGGCAATACGAACAAGGAATGGGCAAGGCATTTTCGCTTTGGAAAGAAGGCAAAAATACCGAAGCTTCGGCGATGTTCGAAAGGATCGCTTCTGCGGAAAAAAACAACTGGCTGCCGAATTATTATGTGGCATTGGTCAACACAACAACGTCGTTTGGGACGAAAGACAAGGAAACCGTCAATGCCTTATTGACCAAAGCGCAGGCGGCACTCGATATCGAAATGGTTAAAGATCCAGAAAATGCGGAACTGATGGTCATGCAGGCGATGATTTATACCGGCTGGATTGCTTTCGACCCGATGACAAACGGCATGACGCTTTCGGGAAAAGTGATGGAATTGTACGGGAAAGCCGAAAAGATCGCTCCTGAAAACCCAAGGGTGGTTTTTGGCAAAGCCGAGTTTGAAATCGGTGGCGCTAAATTTTTTGGAACCGATATTAAGCCGATGTGCGCTGAAGTTGACCGATCGATTACACTTTTCGAAAAGTTCAAGCCGGCAACGCCATTTTCACCGAAATGGGGATTGGACAGGGCTTTGGAAATGCAGAAAGAATGTAAAAAGTAATACGTTCGAATCGTCAGACACCTTGTAAAAGATAACAGACTGGAAAAATAAAACAAATGAAACTAAGCGCAAGGGTAATCCCGAAATTGGTATTGTTAAGCGGCATAATCATGTTGGTCAGTATCGTTCTGAATTGGATTTACGGGCAAAAACCTGCATTGGATACCCGTTTTCTGGTCACGTTCTTATATACGTTGCTTTACACATTCAGCCTTTATTTTGCGAATGCATTTGTGTTTGCGACGCTTGACAAGTATTTCGTTGAAAGGTTTTCGAAAAAAAGGATTTTTCTGGGCTTTGTATTATCCTTTATAGTTTCACTGACTACGGTTTTTCTGCTCAGGATATTTGAGGATGTCGTTATAGAGAAGCGATCGTTCGAAGTATTCCTGTCGAATGAGAACCCAAGGAATTACCTTTTTGCCATCATCGTCACATTTGTGATTACGCTTTCCCTGTATGCTTTTTCGTTTTACAAGGCTTATCAGGAGAATAAGGTTAAGGAACAGAAGATTATTGCGGGTACGGCTTCGGCCAAATTCGAGACGCTGAAAAACCAGATCGACCCGCATTTTTTATTCAACAGCCTCAATGTTCTGAGTTCGCTAATTGAAGAAAACCCTGAAAATGCACAAAGGTTTACCACTTCACTGTCAAAAATTTACAGGTACGTACTTGAACAGAAAGATAAAGAATTGATCAGCATTGAAGAAGAACTGTCTTTCGCCAAAACGTATATGAACCTGCTCAAGATGCGTTTCGAGAACAGCGTGTTTTATGAACTTCCTGAAACGCCTGTTGATCCCGAAGCGAAGGTTGTTCCGCTGTCGCTTCAGCTTTTGCTTGAAAATACGGTCAAGCACAATGTGGTCAGTGAGCAGAGGCCACTTCACATCAGGATTTTCATCGACGGCGATTACCTGGCCATACAGAACGACCTGCAGAAAAAAGAAGTGCTCCAGGACCGGAAAGGTGTCGGGTTGCAGAACATCATCAACCGTTACGACATCATCACGCGAAGAAAAGTATTGATTGCGGAAAACGAAAAAACATTCACAGTAAGAATACCGATACTAACAAAAATGGTCATAGTTATGGAAACCGACAAAGATTACAACGAAAATACAGCCTATTTCAGGGCAAAAAAACGGATAGAGGAACTCAAGGGCTTTTACGGGAATTTAATCTCATACTGCTGCATTGTGCCGTTCCTGATCTATATCAACCTTACTTTCTCTCCGGAGTTCCACTGGTTTTGGTTTTCGGCAGGCGGCTGGGGCTTCGGATTGCTGATGCACGCATTTAAGGTTTTCGGCTACAGCTCGGGTTGGGAAGAAAGGAAAATACAGGAAATCCTAAGAAGGCAGGAAGAGAATACGCAAAACTGGAAATAATGGAAACGATCCTGGATAACCGACGCGAACAGGAGTTTTATGTCATTGCGACAAGGAAAGTCCTCAAACTGAAGAAATTCTACACCCATCTGGCAATTTATCTGATTGCGGCCAGCGTTTATGTCCTACAGGTCTTTTTAGACGTGCCGTTAAATTTCTTTCCGTTCGGCGCAATCAATTGGCTGGTGATGTCAATCTGGACAACGGTCATAGTAATCCAGGCAATAGATATTTTTGTGGACATAGTTATCGGCAAAAGATGGGAAGAGCGACAAATAAAGAGAATGCTGGAAAAGAAATCAAAAAAACAAATTTGGAAATGATGGAAAACAATTTTGAAAACGAAGAGCGCTACATGAAAGCGGTAAAAAGGGTAGAGGATATCAAGGGATTTTACGGAAACCTGGCTGCTTACGTCCTGGTAAACGTCGGTTTGCTGATTATCAACCTCGTGACCTCGCCCCAGTATTTATGGTTTTTCTGGCCAATGCTGGGCTGGGGAATTGGGGTGGTTTTTCACGGTATGAAAGTATTCAATTACATGCCTTTCTTTGGAAGGGAATGGGAAGAGAAAAAGATGCGGGAATTCATCGAAGAGGAAAAGAGAAAAAAAGAACACTGGCAATAAAAAAACACTAAAATGGGAAGATTCAGAAGAAGATTCGAAGATTATCAGGGCAATAATCCCGACATGCGTTATGCGATGGCGTTTAAGAGGGTAAAGAGAGTCAAAGGTTTCTATACGCATCTGGCGATTTACCTAATCATCAATACTGCCATGATTCTCGCCAATAGCGACAGGAAAATCGGGACCGCCGAATTCTGGTCGTTTGAGACTTTCTCACTGGCATTTTGCTGGGGATTTGGACTTGCACTCCATGGCTTTTCGGTTTTTGGAAGGGATTTCTTTTTCAGCAAAGACTGGGAAGACAGGAAGATCCGCGAGTTCATAGAGAAAGAAAAAGACAACAAAAGGGAATAACGGGTTTCGATATCATCAAAAATTAAAAGCTTGGGGAAAATACAAAGCGAATCAATCTTGCATTAATCAAACGGCATTCATTCTGCGGAACTCAGTTTTTACAGGATGAATCGCTGTGTATAAATAGCTGTAAAAGTTCATCGGCCTATGAAAACAATTATTATCGAAGATGAAAAGCCTGCCGCGCGCCTGCTGCAGCGAAAGCTTGAAAAACTAAATGTCGATGTCGATGTCATGTTGCATTCTGTGGAAGAATCCATTAGCTGGTTTTCCAATAACGAACATCCCGATTTGATATTTCTGGACATCCAGCTTTCCGACGGCCTGTCTTTCGAGATCTTTGAAAAAGTATCCGTTAAAAGCGCCATAATCTTTACAACTGCTTATGATGAATATGCGCTTAAGGCATTCAAATTAAATAGTATAGATTATTTATTGAAACCGATAGATGAAGATGATTTGCAGACTGCGGTTTTAAAATATAAGGCACGAATTCCGGAAAATAAGCCACTGCAGCTCGATTTTGAACAGATCAGGAACATGCTCAGTAATCCGTTTGAAAAAACGCATAAGAAGCGCTTTACGGTAAAAATCGGCCAGCAGCTCAAAGTGGTTCAGGCCGAAGAAATCGAATGCCTCTATAGCGAAAATAAAGGCACTTACATTCATACGAAAGACAACCGCGACTATTTGATCGATACGACGCTTGAAATTCTGGAGCACGAATTGGATCCGGAAGAATTTTTCCGCGTCAGCCGGAAGTTCATCATTCCGCTAAAAGCGATTAAGGAAATTTCGCTCTATAGTAATTCAAGATTAAGAATAATCCTGCCGACTTATAAGGCGGATGAAGTAATCGTAAGCCGCGAAAAAGTGTCCGGCTTTAAAACATGGATTGGATAAATATAATCTAAAAATTAAATGAAGTGATTTGGTATAAATATTTAATTTTTAGATATTTAAAAGTTCAATATAGATTTGCTCTATGTAGATTTTTAGGTTGTTTTTTTACTTTGGAGGCTTTCCAAAACCAAATAAAACTGTACCCCAAAAAGCAATGAAGCGATTACGAGATGTATTGCCTGTGATCCGAAAGGAAATGCAAAATAGTACATAATTACACCAGAGATAATTTCAATCCCTATCAACAGCATTACCCGGTTGAGCTTGTCAAATCCCAATTGTAGCTTTCTGTTCCGTAAAAACAAAAATAAATTTAGCGCAAAAATCAACACCGAAAAGGAACGGTGCACATAAAAATTCGCTATCGGGTTTTCCAAAACCGATTGCATATTCCCATAACCGAAAACCTTCACCTGCTCGTCAACATATTGTCTCACCTGCGTCCCAAGTACAACCTGAATCAGCGTCAGGAGCAATGCCGCGAGCAATACATTCTTAAATAACCTGTCATTCCCAAACGAAACGATATTGCCGCTCGCTTTCCTGATGATGTACAAAACCACCGCAACAATCACAAGCGCCACGACCATGTGCAGCGTAATCTTAATCGGGTTTAGCACCGAATAGACGACTGTCGCGCCAAGCCAGCCCTGAAATCCCATTAAAAATACCGCAAGCCAGGACAGCAGCGTAATCTTCTTTTTCTCTTTCCAAAAAGACAGCGAGAAAACGGCCATCATAAAAGTGGCAATCCCGGCCAAAGCGCCAACCAGCCTGTTTACATATTCAATCCACGTGTGCGTTGGGTTAAAAATCGCATAATCGTGTTTGGTATACGGCCGCCATTGTTTGGGGTCGAATTCGGTACCGGTAGTAAAATCGCCATCCGCAACCAGCAAAGCCTCGTCTTTTATAATAACCTGCCCTTTCTCAAATTCGCGGTTTGGCGCCCAGGTCAGTTCCTTAATGTCTGAAGGCGGAATGTAATATCCAAAGCATTTTGGCCAATCTGGACAGCCCATTCCGGAACCGGTCATACGCACCAAAGCGCCGGCGATAATGACGAGATAAACCAGAACCAGTGTAATTTTCGCAACAGAAGTGAATCTTTTTTTCATTTTTAGGAGCAAGTATATGTCATTGCGAGCAAAAGCGAAGCAATCTTTTGAATGTTGCCTTTCACGGCAAAGGAGTTATTATTTGGACGACTCGATCTTCAGTCCTAGTTTTTCCGCACGTTTCATCATAAATTCATAAGCTGCGTCGTATTCGTTCGGGATCTCACCTTCAAGAATCGCTTCCTTGATCGCTTCCTTCAAAACCCCAATCTCGCGCGAAGGCTTCAGGTTAAAGATTTCCATAATCTCCTCGCCGGTAATCGGCGGCTGGAAATTGCGTACATGGTCGCGTTCCTCCACTTCGACAATCTTGCGGCGAACGACCTTAAAATTGTCGTGGTATTTCTTAAACTTCGTCAAATTTTTTGTCGTAATGTCGGCCTCGCAAAGCGTCATCAGGTTTTCCACATCTTCTCCGGCATCAAAAACCAATCGCCTCACGGCCGAATCGGTAACTGTATCTTCCGAAAGCACAATTGGGCGCGAACTCATCATCACCATCTTCTGCACGAATTTCATCTTCTGGTTCAAAGGCATGTGCAGTCTTTCGAAGATTTTCTTCACCATTTTTCCGCCAAGGAATTCATGCCCGTGGAAAGTCCAGCCTTGTTTCTTATTGAAGCGTTTCGTCGGTGCCTTGCCGATATCATGCAGCAAGGCCGACCAGCGCAGCCAAACGTCATCGGTATTCGGGCAAATGTTGTCTACGACTTCAAGCGTATGGTAAAAATTGTTCTTATGGGTATGGCCTTCGATTTCTTCTACATTGTTTAATGCAGTTAACTCAGGCAGTATAATTTCCAGTAAACCAGTTTTATAGAGCAATAGAAAACCGACAGAAGGCTTGTCGGTCGACAGGATTTTATTCAATTCCTCAACGATGCGTTCGCCAGAGATAATTTCGATTCTTTCCTTGTTTTTCTCAATAGAAGCCAGCGATTCTGCTTCAATCTCAAAGCCGAGTTGCGCCGCAAAACGAATCGCACGCATCATCCGCAAGGGATCGTCAGAATAGGTAATATCGGGATTTAAAGGCGTTTTAATCGTCTTATTCTCCAAATCCGCCAATCCGCCAAAAGGATCGGACAAATTGCCGTAATCGCCCTTATTGAGCGAAAGCGCCAAAGCGTTGATCGTAAAATCGCGGCGGTTCTGGTCGTCTTCCAATGTGCCGTTTTCCACCACCGGATTCCTGCTCGTCGATTCATAGGATTCTTTGCGTGCGCCGACAAACTCGATATCAATATCCCGGAAACG
>DATHGE010000193.1:0-17061 GCA_035317805.1 Flavobacterium sp.
GTGCTTTCCTGATCATCACCATCACCACTTATATCATTGCCTTTACTCCGTTGCGCGAATTTATTCCGGGTTATGCCTCGAACAAGCTCAAGCGCGATGCGACCGAACTCGCCTTAAAATCCGATTCGTTATCCAATTCCATCAAGAACAACCAGGCCTATATCAATTCGATCAAAAAGGTTTTGACGGGTGATCTGGAATATGCCAAACTCAATAAGGATTCTATTCTCGCCTCCAAGCTCGAAACGTCCGCGGAAGAGACTATAAAACCGTCAGCAGAAGATTCGAAACTACGTGAAGAAGTCGCCCACGAAGACAAATACAACCTCTTTGAAAAAGCGCAGTCGAAAGTGAACGTGGTGCTTTTTCCACCGGTGCGCGGACCCATAACCGAAAAGTTCAGTTCGCGCAACAAACATTTTTCTGTCGATATCGCCTTGGCGAAAGATACGCCGATCAAGGCCATACAGAACGGGACAGTGATTTTCGCCGACTGGACGCCGTCGACCGGGAACGTAATTATTTTGCGCCACAACAACGGTTTCATCTCGGTTTACAAACACGCGGCGTCATTGACAAAATCCCAAGGAGATATTGTGAAAACAGGTGAAGTCATTGCATTGGCTGGTTCGACCGGCCAGGAATCTACCGGCGTGCATTTGCATTTCGAGCTTTGGAAAGACGGCTATCCGATCGATCCGACCCAATTTATAGAATTTGAATAACCAGCCATGTCAATAAAGTCAATAGCCGCCAAAATCTTCGCAAAAAAAATCTACGCAAAAACCCAAAAGTGGGCCGCAGACCCTGTAGCGACGCAACAGAAGGTTTTCCGTGCCCTGATTTCGAAAGCAAAATACACACGCTTCGGCATCGACCACCATTTTGAGAATATAAAAACCCATTCCGATTTTACGGCAAACGTCCCAATCCGCGATTATGAAGCGCTGAAACCGTATGTAGACCAAGTCGTAAACGGAAAAGAAAACATACTCTGGCCAGGAAAGCCATTGTACTTTGCAAAGACTTCGGGAACGACTTCGGGCGCAAAATACATTCCGCTGACGAAGGAATCGATGCCGTTTCACATCCAGGCTGCGCGCGATGCCATTTTGCATTACATACATGAAACCGGAAAGGCGGATTTCGTCGACGGGAAAATGATTTTCCTCCAGGGCAGCCCGGTCCTTGAAGAGAAAAACGGCATTATGCTGGGCAGGTTGTCCGGAATCGTGGCGCATTTCGTCCCAAAATATTTACAGAAAAACAGGATGCCGTCGCTCAAAACCAATTGCATCGAAGACTGGGAAACCAAAGTCGACGCGATTGTGGAAGAGACGATCCATAAAAACATGTCGGTCATTTCGGGGATTCCGTCCTGGGTGCAGATGTATTTTGAGAAGCTGCAGCAGAAAGCCCAAACCCGAGCCAGAGGCGAACGGAGCGAAGCTAAACCGGTCGGCGAGATTTTCAAAAACTTCAACCTTTTCATATATGGCGGTGTCAATTATGAGCCATACCGCGCCAAGTTCGAAAACCTGATCGGAAGGAAAGTCGACAGCATCGAGCTGTTTCCGGCTTCCGAAGGGTTTTTCGCGTACCAGGATTCGCAAAAGGAAAAAGGAATGCTGCTGCTGTTGAATTCGGGAATCTTTTATGAGTTCATCAAATCGGAGGAATTCTTTACGGAAAATCCGAAAAGGCATACGATAGGCGAAGTGAAAATCGGCGTGAATTACGTGCTGATTATCTCCACAAACGCCGGACTTTGGGGTTACAATATCGGCGACACGATCCAATTCACTTCCACAAAACCGTATCGCGTGATCGTGTCGGGAAGAATCAGGCATTACATTTCGGCTTTTGGCGAACATGTGATCGGAAAGGAAGTTGAAGCCGCTTTGCAGCAAGCGATGGCAGGGACAAACGTGCGCGTGAATGAATTTACCGTTGCGCCGCAGATTACGCCGAAATCGGGTTTGCCGTATCACGAATGGCTGATCGAATTTGAAAATGAACCCGAAGATATGGAAACTTTCTCCAGGAAAATCGACGATGCGATGCAGAAGCAGAATGTCTATTATGAAGATTTGATTTCGGGGAAAGTGCTGCGGAACCTGGTGGTTTCAAAAGTGGCTAAAAACGGATTTCAGGAATATATGAAATCGGTTGGGAAATTGGGCGGGCAGAATAAAATTCCGAGACTGAGCAACGACAGAACCATTGCAAATGCTTTAAAAACAAACAACATCGCATGAAAAATTATTCCTTTTTTGTTTTGTTGCTTTTGGTAAGTTTTTCCGGATTGTCGCAGATAAAAGGCGTGGTTAAAGACAGTATTACCGGAATGCCGATTCCATACGTAACGATTTCGGTCGAGAATGAAAACTTTGGGACCACGTCCGAAGAGAACGGCGAATTTGCCATCCACGTTTCTGGAAAAAGCAGGAACCTGGTTTTCTCCGCATTGGGATTTGAGCGCAAAACCGTTGGAATTTCCAAAATTGCAGAAGTCAAATTAAAGCCGACCGCTTTTCAGCTGGAAGAAATCGTCATTTTAAAAAGGTATGAAACGCGGCAAAAAGAAATCGGCAGGTCCGAAAATCAGATCCAACAGGCCTTTGATAATGCGCCAAGGATCGACATTAAGTTTTTCCCGTATCTTCCGGCGTATAAAAAGACAAAATTCCTGAAGCAGGTCGGTATTGTCACCGACAGCAAAATCGACGACGCGACTTTTAAAATCCATATTTACAGTGTCGATGCGAATGGGTATCCCGGTGAAGAATTGCTCGATAAGGATTTTATTGTTTCGGTTGATAAAGGCGTGTCGAAGACGAAATTCAATCTGATGAAATTCAATTTACGGATACCAAAACAAGGCGTTTTTATTGGCTTTGAAAAATTGATGATCGCGAAGAACAAAGTAGAAAAAACCATAGCCGATCCCAATACGAAAGGGACGCAAACCCAAATCACGTATTATCCTATGATGCTTTACGACAATGTAAAAAGGGATTTCGGGTTTACTTTTATGAATGGAAAATGGATCCGGACAACCAACCAGGATCCGGACAACCCATCGGATAAAATCCAGATTTATGAACCGGCAATAACACTGATTCTTACCAACTAAATATAAAAATGTTACATTTGCAGGTTATAAAACAAAACAAAAGAAAGAAGCCTTGTGGAGAAAGGCAAAATTAGAGTAAAATAAATGAAGGAAATTAAAAATATCGTACGCTCAAGAGCACAGGAATCATCCAGCGCCGTTGAGAAATTATACATCACCATGCGCCATCTGTTCAACCGCGGTTTTTACAAACCGATGGGCGTTTCGGGCGATACCTTAAGGGAAGCTTTGCTGTCATTGCGCCCTGAAATTTACGGAACCATTGCGGAGGAAAAAGTCGAACTCAACGGACTTTTATACGTCATCGAAAGGCTTCCTGTCGGAATCGAGGAATGCCGTTTCATCAACCTGACTTCGGATGAAGGCTATTCCAAGTCCCATTTTACGGCAATCGTTCCGCCAAAAAGAAAAAGAAATTGCTACCGCATCGACGAAGAGCAGATGAATGTGGAAATCACGCGCGGCCGTTCGGATATTTACGATATCCTGACGCACCTCACGTTTATTTTCATCGAATCGCATAAAATCAAGGACAGCGTACTGATTGACGAAAGCGGCGAAGTGACGCGCGACTGGCTCAAACTGGAACAGGCTGTTTTATCGAATAAGAAACTCGCATTGATCGAACGCGAAAAAACGATTTCACACGCGGCCAATATTCTCGGACGGACTTTCGCTGAGGTTTTGGACATTTACGATGCGTTCGGAACCGCTGAAAAACCAGACCGTTTCCTGCACATCATTTACTGGCTCGGGAAACTGGCTTTGGAAGAAGTGATGGGCAGCGCCAAAAGAACCATTACGTTCAGCCCGATCCTGCGCGAACGTCTCGGCCACCATATCCACGGTGAGATCTGGGCGACGAACATCAAGGAAGTGCTGAAGGAAAATGAATTGCTGAACCGTCCGATCCACATCATCAGCGCGAACATGCACAGTGTGATGAATTCGCTTTTCGCAACACACGTCCTGAAAACCAAGTTCAAGGACAAATCAGACTTCTTTATTTTTGAGGAATTGAGCAAAACCGGCGCGCATGACGTTCGCAATAAAGTGGAAGATTTTGCAAAACTGCACGGTATGATTTCGCTTCCGGACAGTTCGGGAACCAATATCGACGTACAGATTTTCGACACCGCAAAAATCGACTGGAAGAAATCGGCGTTCCCAAAAGCGAAACTCGAAGACAACAACAAACCCGTGATCATCGTCATGGATTATGCTTTCGGCGAACAGGCCTACGAAACCATCGACGAATTATTGAAACCTTACACCGAATCCAAAAACAAAAAGACGTTGCTGAACGTGGTGTCGGTTTCCATTATGGGAAAAGCCGGAATCCTCGAAGGCGGCAAGGGCGATATAATGATTCCGTCGGCGCATATCAACGAAGGGACGGGCGATAATTATCCGTTTGAGAACGAGCTCACAGCCGAAATGCTCGAAGGGAACGACATCGCAGTTTTTGCAGGCCCGATGGTGACCGTTTTGGGAACATCACTCCAGAATAAGGACTTGCTGAAGTTTTTCCACGACTCGACCTGGGGCGTGATCGGGCTTGAAATGGAAGGTGCTTATTACCAGAAAGCGATCCAGTCGGCATCAAAAATCAGGAAAAGCATCAATCCCGACGTGAAAGTACGTTATGCTTATTATGCTTCGGACAATCCTTTGGAAACGGGAAGCACATTGGCTTCTGGCGGACTCGGGACAACAGGCGTAAAACCGACTTATCTGATTACGATTAAAATACTAGAACAAATTTTTAACTTATAATAAAATCCACATGAGCACTAATTCGCAAAAAAATGCTGTAGACCAGGAAGTCGATTTGGCCGAAGTTTCCCAAAAAATCAGAGGCTTTTTCCAAAGACAGAACGACGCCCTTTTTAATGGCATTCAGTTTATTGTCAACCATAAATATATTATTGCGGCACTTCTGATTATTGGCGTGGGACTGGGTATTTATATGGATAAAAACAATAAAACCTATGACCATCAGATTGTTGTGACGCCCAATTTTGGAAGTACGGATTACCTGTATGCTAAAATTGACCTCATCGAATCTAAGATAAAAGAAAATGATACCGTATTCCTGAAAGCTATCGGGATTGAAGATCCGTCAAAACTTAAAAGGATTGAGATTAAGCCGATTATCGATGTATACCAATTCGTAGAAAACAACAGTGAGCGTAATTTCGACCTGCTTAAATTGATGGCAGAAAACAGCGACATCAAAAAAATCGTTGAAGAAAAAGAAACCAGCAAAAACTACAGATACCACGTTATTTCTTTCCGCACCAGCAATCGCACCAGCACCAAAAAAACCATTGAGCCGCTGATGAATTACTTAAATAACAGCGATTTCTTTATAAAAATCCAAAAGGAATTTGTGAGCAATGTTTATATCAAAATGAAAGCGAATGATGTAATTATCAGGCAGATTGATGGTTTCCTGAATGGTTTTACCAATGATGCCGCAGGGCCGAAAGGTGAAAAACTGGTTTATTACAACGAAAATTCGCCATTGAAAGATGTTATCGAAACCAAGGACCGACTGGTAAAAGAGCAGGGCAATCTCAGGATCAATCTGGTGAGCATCGATAAGATCATAAAAGATGTCAGCCAGGTCATCAATATTGAAAACAGCGAATCGGTAAACGGTAAATTAAAACTGATTTTGCCATTCATTTTCATTTTCATCTATATTTCACTGTACATGTTTGTAAGTTTCTACAAAACACAATCATTAAGAAGACAGCAATAAATAACTTACAATGAAAGGAATAATATTAGCCGGAGGTTCCGGAACACGGCTGCATCCATTAACATTGGCGGTCAGCAAACAGCTGATGCCGATTTATGACAAGCCGATGATTTATTACCCGCTTTCCACACTTTTGTGGTCGGGAATAAACGAAATCCTGATTATATCCACACCACATGATTTGCCGTTATTCGAGCAACTGTTAGGCGATGGGAAAAAATTCGGCTGCCGTTTTGAATATGCCGTGCAGGAAAATCCAAACGGACTTGCCGAAGCCTTCATCATCGGAAAAGATTTCATCGGAAACGACAAAGTGGCGCTCGTATTGGGCGACAATATATTTTACGGAACCGGACTGTCCGAATTGTTGCTGGCCAACAGCAATCCCGATGGCGGAATCATCTATGCCTATCATGTGCACGATCCCGAACGCTATGGCGTGGTCGATTTTGATGCCGATGGTAAAGTGCTTTCGATAGAGGAAAAGCCGGTTGTGCCAAAATCCAATTATGCCGTCCCCGGAATTTATTTCTATGACAATGATGTGGTGGAAATTGCGGCGAACATCAAGCCGAGCCATCGTGGCGAACTCGAAATCACCGACATCAATAAAGAATACCTGAACCGTGGGAAACTCAAAGTGAGCATCCTCGACCGCGGAACCGCCTGGCTCGATACGGGAACATTCAATTCGCTGATGCAAGCATCACAGTTTGTACAGGTGATTGAAGAACGGCAAGGATTAAAAATCGGATCCATTGAAGAAGCGGCCTATAAAATGGGCTATATCGATTCGGAACAATTGAAGAAACTCGCCGAACCATTATTAAAAAGCGGCTACGGAACCCATCTGCTAAGCATAATTTAATCGCATGAATTTCATTCCAACGAAATTAGAAGGCTGCTTTATCCTCGAGCCAAATATCATCAAGGATGAACGCGGTTATTTTATGGAAAGCTACAACGAGAAAGCGTTTCAGCAGGCCACAGGGCAAGCCATACATTTTGTACAGGACAACCAGTCGTTCTCTTCGAAAGGCGTACTCAGGGGATTGCATTATCAAACAGGCGAACACGCGCAAGCCAAACTTGTCCGCGTTTTATCGGGTGAAGTTTTGGATGTTGCCGTGGACATCAGACCCGGCTCCAAAACCTATGGACAGCACGTTTCGGTCATACTTTCCGCTGAAACCCA
Source organism: Flavobacterium sp. (assembly GCA_035317805.1). Classification (GTDB taxonomy): domain Bacteria; phylum Bacteroidota; class Bacteroidia; order Flavobacteriales; family Flavobacteriaceae; genus Flavobacterium. The sequence goes on from DATHGE010000193.1 coordinate 7,099, forward strand.
AAACCAGTTCTTTGTCCCACGCGGATTTGCACACGGGTTTCTGGTGCTGAGCGAAACGGCGACTTTCTTCTACAAATGCGACAATTTCTACAATAAGGAATCCGAAGGCGGCATCATATACAATGACGAAACTTTGGCGATCGACTGGAATTTTCCCCAAAAGGAATTGGTGATTTCAGAAAAAGATACAGTACAGCCGGTTCTCGAAAAATCCAAAAAAGCATGGTAGTCCTTGTCACCGGAGGTTCCGGGCAATTGGGGCAATCGCTGCAATCCATTTCTGAAAAATATCGGGAGATTGATTTTCATTTCGCATCTTCTGCGGAAGCAGATATTACCGATAAGGAAAGCCTAGACAGAATTTTCAAAAAAATAAAACCAGATTTCTGTATCAACGCTGCGGCTTACACTGCGGTGGACAAGGCGGAAAGCGAACCCGAAAAAGCCTTTGCAATAAATGTTACCGGTGCACAAAACCTGGCTGAAACCTGCAATGTTTTTAAAACGGTGCTGATTCATATTTCCACGGATTTTGTTTTCGACGGCAATCAAACCCAACCCTATTCAGAAACCGATGCGACCAATCCGCAGGGCGTTTACGGGCTGACTAAATTGCAGGGCGAAGTTGCGATTTCCGTTGCGTTAAAGGAACATTTTATCATCAGGACTTCGTGGTTGTATTCTGAATTCGGGAATAATTTTATGAAAACCATGTTGCGGTTTGCCAAAGAAAGGGAATCCCTGAATGTTGTGGACGACCAGATCGGGACGCCAACATATGCCGTTGATTTGGCCGAAGCCATCGTTGCCATCATCAAAAGCGGAAAAGCCGCCTATGGCATTTATAATTTCAGCAATGAGGGCACAACAAGTTGGTATGGATTTGCGAAGGAAATCTTCGCTATAAACGCTGAAAAGATTATTCTGAACCCAATTCCGACTACGGCTTATCCGACGCCTGCAAAACGGCCGAAATACAGCGTTTTGGACAAAACAAAAATCAAGGAAATCTTCGGAATTCCCATAAAAGACTGGAAAGATTCATTGAGAACGATATAAAAAAAGAGGCAATCAATTTGCCTCTTTTTTATTTTTAATGCTTGATAATTTTTTTGGTGTCGGTTTTACCTCCGGAGGATAATCGCAACAGGTACATCCCTTCGGGCAATTCGCCGAAATCGATGCGTTTGTTGCGCAACTCGCCTTCGCGGATTAGTTTCCCGTCAACGGCAAACAGTTTATAAAATGCTTTCGTATCGATTCCTTCCACATTTACATAATCCATAAACGGGTTCGGATATACCAAAAACCCAAAGGCTTCATTTGTACTGGTCTTCAATTCTTCATCAACGGTGATCACGACATCAAATGTAATACTGCCGCCCGAATTCGTCGCCGTAACCGTATAAGTTGCCGTTGCTGCAATCGCAGCAGGTATTCCCGAAATGATTCCGGTGGCCGTATCAAATGACAATCCTGGAGGCAAATCAGGTGAAATGCTGAAAACAGTGACATTCCCGGTAACCGAAGGAGACAGGCCTACAATGTTGTTGACATTGAAAACATTTGGAGAGTTATAGCTCAATTCCGAAGGGGCGATATCATTGACGGTAATCGTAAACTCGAACGCAACATTTCCGCCTGAGTTCGCCGCCGTAAGCGTATAAGTCGTCGTTTCCATAATCGCAATAGGTATTCCGGAAATGATTCCGGTGGCCGTATCAAATGACAATCCCGCAGGCAAATCAGGTGAAATGCTGAAAGCGATGACATTCCCGGTAACCGATGGAATCAGGTCTGCAATTGTGCCGTTGACATTGAAAACATTTGGAGAAGGATAACTCAAAGCCGAAGGCGCAATATCGTTTACAGCAATGCTCAGATCAAATGTAATGCTTCCGCCAGTATTTGTAGCGGTCACGGTATATGTCATTACAGGCATCGTTACCGTTGGCGTTCCAGAAATGATTCCGGTTACAGGGTCGAAGACCAGTCCGGGAGGAAGACAGCAGGTGATGCTGAAATCAGACACATTTCCGATAACGGTCGGCGTCAGATTGATTGGTGAATTTAAAACAAGCACGTTCGGGGTCGCATAGCTCAAGGATAACGGTGCAGCGTCATTTACAGTAATCGAGATTTCAAAAGAAGTTTCCCCACCCGAATTTACTGCGGTCACCGTATAAATTGCCGCTGCAGAAATTGCGGTCGGCGTTCCCGAAATCACTCCGGTCGCCGTGTCCAAAACCAATCCGTCAGGCAATGCCGGAATGATGGAGTATCCGGTTGTGTTTCCGGATATTGTCGGAATAAGATTCACCACAGAATCGTTTATGGTAAACACATTGGGCGTCGTATAACTTAAAGCGGCCGGGGCAACATCGTTCACGGTGATTGAAATCCCGAAAGAGATGTTCCCGCCGGAATTTATCGCGGTCACGGTATAGATCGCTGTTGCGGAAACTATTGTTGGCGTTCCCGAAATCATTCCTGTCGCTATATCCAGTGTCAATCCCGTAGGGAGAGCAGGGAAAACGCTGAAACTGATTGCATTTCCGGAAACGGCCGGCGCCAAATTCACCACGGAAGCATTTACCGTGAAGACATTTGGTGAACTGTAGCTCAATCCTGTCGGTGCAGCGTCGTTGACTGCTATAAACAGGGCAAATGAGACGTTTCCGCCCGCGTTTATTGCCGTAATCAGGTATGGCGACATTGGCGAAGTGACAGCCGGTGTCCCCGAAATGATTCCTGTAGCGGTATCAAATGACAATCCGTCTGGCAATGCCGGAACGATGGAATAGTTGCTTGCGATTCCGTTAATAGTTGGAATCAGGTCAGTAATAACAGTTCCAACCGTAAAGATATTTGGGGAAACATAAACCAGGTCTGAAGGCGCTGCCGGATTAACCGTAATGATTACATCAAATGAAACGCTGCCTCCCGAGTTTTCGGCACTCACGGTATAAGCTGTAGCAGTAGCAGTTTCGGTCGGCGTTCCCGATATGATTCCCGTTGCCGGATTCAAAAACAATCCAGCAGGCAACGCTGGGGAAATGCTATATGAGATTACGTTTCCGGTCACTGTCGGCACCAGATTCACCACCGAACTGTTCAAAGTAAACACATTCGGCGAGTTGTAACCCAAGACCGAAGGCGCGACATCGTTCACGGTAATTGAAATCCCGAACGCAGTATTCCCGCCTGAATTCGTCGCGGTAATGGTATAGATTGCTGTTGCGGAAATCACCGTCGGCGTTCCTGAAATGATTCCCGTTGCCGGATTCAAAAACAATCCAGCAGGCAAAGCAGGCGCAACAGAATAATTAGTTACGTTTCCGGAAACTGTCGGGGCCAGATTCACCACAGAACTGTTCACGGTAAACACATTCGGCGAGTTGTAACCCAAGGCCGAAGGCGCAATATCGTTCACTGTTATCGAAATCCCGAAGGTCGTATTCCCGCCTGAATTCATCGCGGTAACGGTATAAATCGCTGTCGCGGAAATTGAAATCGGCGTTCCCGAAATAATCCCGGTTGTCGGATTCAAGGACAACCCGGCAGGTAAAGCCGGAGCAACAGAATAACTGATTACGTTTCCGGTCACGGTTGGCATCAGGTTCACCACAGAACTGTTCACGGTAAACATGTTCGGCGAGTTATAACCCAAGGCCGAAGGTGCGGTATCATTCACGGTTATCGAAATCCCGAACGCAGTGCTCCCTCCTGAATTCGTCGCGGTTACGGTATAGATCGCTGTCGCGGAAATCACCGTTGGCGCTCCCGAGATGATTCCTGTCATTGGATCTAAGGAAAGCCCGTTCGGCAAAGCCGGATTCACGCTATAACTGGTAACTGTTCCTGAAACTGTCGGTACCAGATTCACCACCGAACTGTTCACCGTAAATACATTCGGTGAGTTATAACCCAAGGCCGAAGGCGCGGTATCGTTCACGGTTATCGAAATCCCGAACGCAGTGCTCCCTCCTGAATTCGTCGCGGTTATGGTATAGATCGCTGTCGCGGAAATCACCGTCGGGATTCCTGAAATAATCCCGGTTGTCGGATCTAAGGAAAGTCCGGGCGGCAAAGCCGGAGCAACGGAATAATTGATTACGTTTCCGGTCACTGTCGGCACCAGATTCACCACAGAACTGTTCACGGTAAACATGTTCGGAGAATTATAACTCAAGGCTGAAGGCGCGGTATCATTCACGGTAATTGAAATCCCGAACGTAGTATTCCCTCCGGAATTCGTCGCGGTCACGGTATAGGTTGCTGTCGCGGAAATCACCGTTGGCGCTCCCGAGATGATTCCCGAAATTGGATCTAAGGAAAGCCCGTTCGGCAAAGCCGGAGCAACAGAATAATTAGTTACGTTTCCGGTCACTGTCGGCACCAGATTCACCACAGAACTGTTCACCGTAAATACATTCGGCGAGTTGTAACCCAAGGCCGAAGGTGCGGTATCATTTATGGAGATTGAAATCCCAAAAGAGACGTTACCTCCTGAGTTTGTCGCAGTTATTGTATAGATTGCTGTAGCGGAAATCACCGTCGGGATTCCTGAAATAATCCCGGTTGTCGGATTTAAGGAAAGCCCGTTCGGCAAAGCCGGAACAACAGAATAATTAGTTACGTTTCCGGTCACGGTCGGGGCCAGATTCACCACCGAACTGTTCACGGTAAACATGTTCGGAGAATTATAACCCAAGGCCGAAGGCGCAATATCGTTCACTGTTATTGAAATCCCGAACGTAGTATTCCCGCCTGAATTCGTCGCTGTTATGGTATAGATCGCTGTCGCGGAAATCACCGTCGGCGTTCCTGAAATAATCCCGGTTGTCGGATTTAAGGAAAGCCCGTTCGGCAAAGCCGGAGCAACGGAATAATTGATCACGTTCCCGGAAACTGTCGGGGCCAGATTCACCACCGAACTGTTTACGATAAACACGTTCGGCGAGTTGTAACCCAAGGCCGAAGGCGCGACATCGTTCACTGTTATTGAAATCCCGAAGGTCGTACTTCCGCCAGAATTCGTCGCGGTTACGGTATAGATCGCTGTCGCGGAAATCACTGTCGGCGTTCCCGAGATGACTCCCATTGTCGTATCGAATGACAATCCGGCCGGCAACGTTGGCGAAATGCTATAACTTGTTACTGCTGCGGCTACCGTTGGGGTTAAATCGCTGATTGGCGCTCCAACCGGGAAGACGTTCGGGGAAGTGTAAATCAAAGGCAATTTCACGCCGTCAACCGCAATATTATTGAACGTAACCCTGTTTCCGGCGGATGCCGTCATATTCGGGCCCGTAAAACGGATCCTGACTTTAAAATCGGGGTTGTTGTCTACAGTGGTAATCGCAGAAAAATCAATTTCGTATAGTTGGAAAACACCTGTTGTCAAAGGAAAAGCCGTGGCTGCCAATCCGGTCGTGATCCAAACCGGAACACCCTGATTCACCGCATAATCTATAGCCATCCCTGTCGCGGCAAGTTCGTCCATTGCGGCAAACGAGAATTTGATCTTTTTGTAATTCACGCTCGAAAGGTTGAAAACCATCGTGTTCTCCAAACCGCCGCTCTGGAAAGGCTGCGTAATCTGCAAACCTTTGACATCGCTGGCAACATAAGGAGCTCCGCTGTTGGCTTCGGGCCTGTAATTGATTGGAGTCGGCGCATTTCTTCTTTCCATAGAGGCTTTTCTCCAAAGCGGATCGGCTGCCGTAAAAGGATATCCGGCAAGGCAGGATTGGTATTGGATTATGGCATCTGAAGCCAATTCATAAGTGGAAGCCAAAGCAGTCAAAGGCAGGTTGTTGGGAATCGAACCGTTCATCGTCCAGAAATAAATCGGAACGCTGGTTTCTGCAGCAAAGATGGCAGGGACGAAGACCGCAGTCACCGAAAAACTTGCCGCCTGTGTCAGCGTAATCTCGTCGGTTGTAGCATTTGAGGCGCCGGTCCAGTGGCTGAAAGCATAGCCCGGTTTCGGGATCGCCTTTAGCTTTATGGGAATATTGGAGAAATAAATTCCGGTCCACGGATACGGATTCGCGACAATTCCGGGTGTTCCGTATTTGATCTCAATCGTATTTATTTTGACATACCCATGGGCGGCATTCGAAACATCCAGGGTCGCATTGATATTGGATGCGATGCCGAATTTGTTGCGGATGTGGTTTCTTTGGAAAGCCGGGCGCGCATTGGCAAAATCGGCTTGGTAGTCGATGTAGTAATTGTAGTCACCCATGGTCTCGGGCAGGCTCCAACGCGTAATCTTTTCGGGCATTTCTGCGATAATCCCGTTTTGCATCGTATTCATTGTAGCGATAATTCTTGTGGAAAGGAAAGAAGTGTTCAGCAAATCTGCAAAACGGCTGATGAAATCATTCTTGTAATTGGCATTTTCGAGCAAACGTCTCAAAATCAAGGTCGACCATGCCGGATTAACTCCATTGTTGTTTACAGAGGTGGCGATGTTGAGCGTATTTCCATTAAAATTATCTGTCCCGAAAGAAAAGGTATCGTCCATGTCATGGAGGCTCCAGCGCCATCTTCCGTCAAGGCCATAAGGCGCATTGGGTTCGTAGGCGGCAGTCTTTTTTCTCCAGTATTGGATATTATTGTTCGGCCAGTCTGAATTCTGGAAGAAGATATTGGAAATCTCATAATCGGTGAAACTCTCCGGATCGAGCTGGGTTTTGATGTAATTGTATTTGGCATCGGTGACAAGCGAATTGCCGTTGAGATAGGAAACCATCGTCTGGTAATGTACATCGTCGCCCTCCTCAACCTCATCGTTTTCGGCCAGGCCTTCGTTCTCGAGCAGATCGACATCCTTGAATCCGTAAACACGCTCGAAATAATCATCATCGAATCTTTCGCGCAGGTTCAGGATTCCCCAATATTCCCCATTAAGAAAAACAATTGTCGGCTGGTAATCCTCATTTTCCACATGCAATTCCTTGCACAGCTCATGGTCGAGTGCATCGCGGAACATCGTATTGAGGAAATCACTTCCAGAGTTGGAGAGCGTGACATTCGGAAAACTGTCGTCTGCCAATTGCGGGAAAAATTTATAGCTCAGACTTTCGTCGCCATAATCGGATCGCGCGTAAACTGTGAGCGATTTGCTTTCATATCTTCTTGTGGAAGCGCCGCGGATCCGAAGCCCGACATCCTGGTTGAGCACTTCGGCGCCGTTGACGAAATAGGCCATGTTGGCACGACGCTCGTGTTCGATGCCGCTGCGGTAATAGTTTCCAACGGGAATTCCACGCGGACTTGCAATGGTTGGATTCGCGATCCTCCAGTTGTCGAGGTCGACGCCGGCAACATAAATCCCGTCATTATAATCAAAAAATTCATTCTCATTGACACTCAGCGAAACTACGGGCAACGTAAAGCGGTTTGGTCCCTGCGGGGAAATGAAATAACTCCTTGAAACCGTCTTGCTCGGAAGCGAACCCGCTTTGATGGCTTTCACACGGATAACGGTTCCTTTGAAAACCGGGCTGTCCGGAATATAATACGACGGATCGAAACTGTAGGTGGAGGAAATCGCCGAAATTTTGTTGGGCTGCGGCGTGCGGTCGACAATCGGAACCGGAGCCGAATATTGCAATGTCGTAAAGGTTTGCGGAATCAGTGGGCCGAAAGGATTTGAAGGCGCTTCGGGATATTGGTTTTTATAATGGTAGGTCGTTCCGCCGAGATTATCCGGATCGGGTTCTGAACCGTCGAGCGTATAAATCAAAGTCGTTCCCGGATCCGGCGAAGCCAAAGTCACGCTAAAGCCCGTGGTGAAAAATCCGCTGTTTTGTGAAATCGTGGGCGGGTTTAAAGTTCCTGAATATCCGACGGCGGCGTTTGCAGCGTTTGGCGTGACCTGTCCGAAATAAACATAAGGCCCGGTTCCGTTCGGCAAGCGTCCATAAGAGATATCCGACTGCAGGTTTACGGGCGGAACTGAACTCACGGTAACACTTGATGGATTCGTAAGCGTGATGGTTTCGCCAGAGGAACTGATTTTCCAGTTTGTATGAAGCGGCTGTCCGACGACTGTGCGGTTTTTATCTGAACACCAAACTAACAGGTATTGGCCTGCTGCTACCGTGACATTTGGGAAAACCCATTTGAAAGGCATCGTGGCATCGTCGGTCAGTCCGTATCCGTTGAGGTTTACGGCAAGCGGTCCGTTGTTGTACAATTCGACCCAATCCTGATAGGTGCCGTCTTCATCCTGATTGGTCAAAGTATTTGAAGTCAGGATTTCATTAATGACGATATTTTGCGCGCCTAACGAATTGATAAAGAATAATGTAAACACTGAAAATGCCAGAAGTGTAATTTTTTTCATACAAAGGATATTAATCTCTGTAATATAAAAAAACAATACACCCTTATAAAAACTTCATCGTTACAAAACTAATTTACCCGACAAAAAGCAGGTTTGTAAATGATTTCGTAACATTGACTTTTAAGCAAAAAAAAAGAGGCAATTTGTGGTTGCCTCTTTTTTGTTTTAAAGCCGGAAATTACTTTTTGATGATCTTTTTGGTTTCCGTATTTCCGTCGGATGTCAATTGTAAAAGGTACATTCCTTTAGACAGATCGCCCAGGTTGATATGCGTTGTTTCAACGTTTCCGTACTTAACAAGCTTGCCATCGATGCTGAAGATTTTATAGGCCGCACCGTTGATTCCGCTGATGTTGAGCACATCGCTGAACGGGTTCGGATACACCGTAAATTTCGAAACCACCTGTTGTTTAACACCCAAAGCGGCCTGTGTTCCGATTACTGCGATGTTGTTGAAAGTGATCCTGTTTCCGGCCGACACGGTCATGTTCGCCCCTTCGAAACGCAATCTTATTTTGAAGTTTGCATTGTCATTGACTGTCGTGATTGAAGTGAAATCGACCTCAAACAATTGAAAAGCGGCAGACAGCGGCAACGATGTTGCGGCCAGTCCGGTCGTGATCCAGACCGGTGCTCCGGCGTTTATCGAATAGTCAACCAGGATACCAGTGGCATTGGTCAGCTCGTTCATTGCGGCGAAAGAAAATTTAATGTCTTTATAGCCGGCCGTTGAAAAGTTAAACACCATGGTATTCCCGAGTCCGTTGTTTTCCAAAGGTTCGGTGATCTGAAGGCCTTTCATGATTCCGGCCGAATAAACGATATTGCCGTTTGCTTCAGGGATATAATTGATTGGCGTAGGGCTGTTTCTTCTTTCCATTGAAGCGGTTCTCCAGTTTGGATCGGCGGCAGTAAAAGGATAGCCAACCAGACAAGACTGGTATTGGATTACGCCATCAACACCTTCGGCTTCGAAAGTTGTAGCCAATGATTCCAGAGGCGTATCATTCGGAATGGCGCTGTTCATCATCCAGAAGTAAATCGGTTCCGGATTGGAAACCACTGCAGGGACGAAATGCGCGGTCAGGTTGAAAGCGGCGGTTTGCGTAGTCGTGATTTCCGCATCGGTGCTGGTTACAGAACCGGTCCAGTTGCTGAATACGAATCCCGGATTTGCAATTGCTTTTACCGTTACCGGAATTCCTGAAAAGTAAATTCCTGTCCATGGATAAGGATTGGCGGCAGTGATTCCGGGCGTTCCCTGTTTGATGTCGATCGTGTTCATTTTGATGTAACCGTGCGTCACGTCATCCACGTCCAAAGTCGCGTTGATATTGGAAGCGATCCCAAATTTACTGCGGATATGGTTCCTTTGGCAAGCCGGCCTTTGGTTTGCGAAATCTTTTTCGACGTCGATAAAATAATTCCAGTCGTCATCGTCAAGAGGCGCTTCCCAACGGGCGAAAACTTCGGGCATTTCGGCAGCGATCTGCGCTTTCATTTCGTCAATCTTGCCCAGGACCCTTGATGTCAGGAATGAGGTGTTCATTAAATCGGCAAAGCGGTTAATGAAATCATTCCTGAAACCCGGATTTTGGAGC
>DATHGE010000194.1:0-6052 GCA_035317805.1 Flavobacterium sp.
CAAAGCGATCTCCAACGCACTGGAAGCCAAAGACGCCTGGGCAAACATGCCATGGGAACAAAGGGCGGCAATCTTCTTAAAGGCGGCCGAACTCATTGCCGGACCGTATCGCGCAAGGATCAATGCATCGACCATGATCGCGCAATCCAAAACGATTTTCCAAGCCGAGATTGATGCAGCCTGTGAATTGATTGATTTCTTAAGATTCAATGTCGAATTTATGACGCAGATCTACAACGACCAGCCGAAATCAAATTCGGATATGTGGAACCGTCTGGAATACCGTCCGCTCGAAGGTTTTGTCTATGCGATTACGCCGTTCAACTTTACCGCCATTGCGGCTAATTTGCCTGCAAGCGCAGCGATGATGGGCAATGTTGTGGTTTGGAAACCAAGTGACAGCCAGGTATTTTCTGCTAAAATCATCATCGATATATTTAAAGAAGCCGGTGTTCCGGATGGCGTGATCAACGTCATTTTCGGGGATGCGGCGATGATCAGCCAGACGATTTTCGACCATGCCGATTTTGCGGGCATCCATTTTACGGGATCGACGCATGTGTTCCAGGACATTTGGAAAAACATCGGGAATAATATACACAAATACAAAACCTATCCGAGAATCGTCGGCGAAACCGGAGGCAAAGATTTTATCGTGGCGCACCCGAGTGCGAATGTGAAACAGGTTGTAACCGGAATCGCGCGCGGTGCGTTTGAATTTCAGGGACAGAAATGTTCGGCGGCTTCGAGGGCTTACATTCCACAGAGCATATGGCCCGCGGTGAAAGCGCAATTGGTTGCCGATGTGAAGTCGATGAAAATGGGTACGCCCGAAGATTTTACCAATTTCGTGACGGCGGTCATCCATGAAGGTTCTTTCGACAAACTCGCTGCGGCAATCGATCAGGCGAAAAAAGACGCCGATGCCGAAATTATCGTTGGCGGGAATTACGACAAATCGGTCGGTTACTTTGTTGAGCCGACGGTGATTGTAACGACCAACCCGAAATACACTACGATGGAAACCGAATTGTTCGGACCCGTAATGACGATTTATGTTTACGAGGATTCCAAATGGGCAGAAGCACTGAAATTGGTTGACGGGACTTCGCCTTACGCCTTAACCGGTGCGATTTTCAGTCAGGACCGTTATGCTATTGCCGAAGCGACCGAAGCGTTAAAAAATGCGGCCGGAAACTTCTATATCAACGACAAACCGACGGGCGCTGTGGTAGGCATGCAGCCGTTTGGCGGTGCACGGGCATCGGGAACAAATGACAAAGCCGGTTCGGCAATGAACCTGTTGCGCTGGGCTTCGGCACGGACGATCAAGGAAACATTTGTAACGCCGGAAGACTACAGGTACCCATTCCTCGCGGAAAAATAAACGACAATATTTATAAGAAAAGCCCGGACCCATTGTTCGGGCTTTTTTGTTATATTTGATTGACTTTTAAAACAATCCCTATGAAAACAAAACTACTTTTTTTATTTTGCTTTATTTCGGTTTTGGGATTTTCCCAGGCGCCGATCGCTTCTTATTATGGCCCTGATGCGTCGTATATTGTCGTGACGTCTTCGGGCACGATCAACCATACTGCAGGCGCAAACCAAACGTGGAATTTCAATACGCTGAGCCCTGTGGGAAGTTCGGAAGATATGAATGCCGTTCCAACCGCCGGGGAAATATCCACTTATCCCGGAACCGCGGCAGTGGTAACGACTAATAGTACCGTTGATAATATCGATGCACAGCTGAAGATTTATTCTAAAAACCCGGCAGGTATTTTATCCATTACCGGTGTGGAAAATATAGGGCTGACTTTGAATTTCGACACAAACAACGCGACGGTCGGCGCTTTCCCGATGAATTACGGATTTACAAATTCGGATACTACCGCAGGAAACTACATCAATGGCGAATATGCCGGAACCTTTACCGGAACCATCGTTTCCTCGGCAGATGCCTGGGGAACACTCAACATGAATGACGTGGGCGCCGGCGCTTATAGTGGGCCGGTTACGCGATTGAAAACCGTACAGAATATTTCATTGAATTACGGAATTTTCACCGGTGTTGGCACCGTCGTGATTACGACTTACAGCTATTATGATGCGAACAATGGCGCTCATTTGCCGGAATTGAGGACGACTTCTACCGCTGTGAATGTCCCGCTGCTTTCGATTGACCAGACGGTATCGCAGATGGAAAGATTCGCAACCGTTTTACTGGGTACCGACCAATCGGAAATGATGGCCAATTCGGTGGCCGTTTTTCCAAATCCGGCTACCAACGTGCTGAATATACAGTCAAATCACCAGATGGTCCAATCGGTTTCAATCACGGACACGAATGGCCGATTAATATTAAAAACGAATGCTGTCGAAAGTGCGATTGATGTGAGTGCCTTGCAGAAAGGGATTTATTTCGCTTCAGTTACTACTGACAAAGGCGTTTCAACACAGAAATTTGTAAAACAATAGTTTAGAATTTAAACGCAAAATACGTAAAGTTTCCGTAAAGAAAAGAAGCATATAAACTTTTAAACTTTGAGAACTTTGGGATAAAAAAACCACTAAAACTTAATTGTCACAGTGGTTTTTTTATAAAGGCGTTTTTATTTTGCTGCGAATTTCAGCGGCAGGTGCACAACCTTCTTCGTTTCGAAAAATTCGTCTTTGAAGAATTCGGAAATAGCGTATTCGGTCGCTTTTGGAAAATCCTTCAATTCTTCCGTAAGGTCGCCGCCTTTTAGATATAGGATCCCGTTCCTGAGCTCGTGTTTGTGTTGCTTTTTGATTTTGCCTTTCACCCATTCCACAAAATCAGGCATGTTCGTCACGGCGCGACTTACAATAAAATCGAAATCGCCCTTGACATTTTCTGCACGGACCTGCTCTGCCTTGACATTCTTGAGTTCCAGAGCTTCGGCTACGGCCTTTACCACATTGATTTTTTTGAGAATCACATCGATCAGGTAAAACCGTGTTTCAGGGAACATTATGGCAAGCGGAATTCCGGGGAAACCGCCGCCTGTTCCTACGTCTAAAACATAAGTGCCGGGTTCAAACTTCTGGATTTTGGCAATCGCCAGGGAATGTAAAACGTGCTTCGTATACAACTCATCAATATCCTTGCGCGAGATCACATTGATTTTGGCATTCCAATCTTGGTATAAATATTCCAGTTTCCGGAACTGTTCTATCTGGATATCAGACAAATCGGGAAACTGTTTGAGGATTTCTTCCATGTCACAAATTTTTGCTAAAGTACGCATTCAACATGAAATTTTTTGGGTTTTTAAGCGTTTTCAACAGTATTAATATTTACCTTTGGAGCCTAATTTAGTATGATTATATGAATACCACAATCCCCACATTTTCTAAGACCGACAGCCTTAAATTTTTCAGGACGCTCAATTCCCGCGTCAACAACTATTTTAAGGAAAACAATATCAAAAAAACCGGAAACTGGAAAATACATTTAAAAGCGATAGTGCTTTTTACCGTTTTCCTCACGCCTTACTTCCTGATCCTGACATTGGACATGCCGTTTTGGGTGATGATGCTTTTGTCGATCGTGATCGGAATCGGAATGGCCGGAATCGGGATGAATGTTATGCACGACGGGAACCACGGTTCGTTTTCTGAGAAATCGTGGATCAATAAAATCATGGGCGGGACGATTTATGTTTTGGCCGGAAACGTTTACAACTGGCAGGTGCAGCACAATGTTTTGCACCATACTTATACCAATATCCACGGACACGATGAAGATTTGGACGCCGGAAGGATCATCCGTTTTACACAGGAAGCCGAATGGCACCGTTTTCATAAATTCCAACATTATTATTCCGTTTTCCTTTACGGATTGCTGACTTTCAACTGGGCGCTGACCACCGATTTCAAGCAGATGCGCAGTTACCTCAAAAGAAAATTGTCTTACGGCGAGGCTAAAAGCCCGAAAATACTGTGGACGACTTTAATCATCACAAAAGTTATTTACGTTTCCATCTGGATTGTATTGCCGATCGTAATCGGGATTAGCTGGTGGAAGGTACTCATCGGATTCTTTATCATGCACTACACGGCAGGTTTGATCCTGAGCATCGTATTCCAATTGGCACACGTCGTTAACGAGACGACAAACCCAATCCCGAATGCCGAAGGCGAAATCGAAAATACCTGGGCGATACACCAACTCTACACTACGGCGAACTTCGCACCGAAGAACAAAATCGTCAACTGGTTTACGGGCGGATTGAACCATCAGATCGAACATCATTTGTTCCCACACATCAGCCACGTCCATTACGGAAAAATAGCTGATATCATCAAGCAGACCGCTTCAGAATGCAACCTGCCGTACCATGAATTCAAGACCATGCGCGGCGCTGTGATTGCACACTTCAAGCATTTGCGTGACCTCGGAATGAATCCTGCTTTGGTGGCCTAAAATAAAAACTAACACAACCTATTTTCATACATGAACCATCTTCTTTCGGACAGAATCAACAATTTGTCCACGTCTCAAACATTGGCCATGGCCGCGCTCGCAAGGGAATTGAAAGCCCAGGGAAAAGACATCATCAGCCTTAGTTTGGGTGAACCCGATTTCAACACGCCCGATTTTATCAAGGAAGCCGCAAAAAAAGCCATCGACGAGAATTACAGCACCTATACACCCGTTGACGGTTATATGGAATTGAAAGAAGCGGTCTGCAGGAAATTCAAAAGAGACAACAATCTGGATTATAAGCCTGCGAACATCGTCGTTTCTACAGGTGCCAAACAATCTTTATACAACATCGCACAAGTGATGCTCAACGACGGCGACGAGGTGATTTTGCCCGCGCCATATTGGGTCAGCTATTTTGAAATCATCAAATTGTCGGGCGGTGTTCCCGTTGAAGTCGCGACATCCGTAGATACCGATTTCAAGATTACCCCGGAGCAACTCGAAAAAGCCATCACGCCAAAAACCAAAATGATCTGGTACAGTTCACCGTGCAACCCAAGCGGTTCGGTTTACAGCCGCGCCGAACTCACCGCGATCGCCAGGGTTTTGGAAAACCACCCGAATATCATTGTCGTTGCCGATGAAATCTACGAACACATCAATTTCTCCGGAACCTTCTGCTCTATCGCTTCGATTCCCGGAATGTTCGAAAAAACGGTCACCGTGAACGGCGTCGCAAAAGCATTCGCCATGACAGGTTGGAGAATCGGTTATATGGGCGGTCCCGAATTCATCGCGAAAGCGTGTACGAAAATGCAGGGACAAGTGACCAGCGGAGCGAATTCCATCGCACAACGCGCTACAATCGCTGCCGTTGACGCCGATCCGAAAGTATTGCACGAAATGGTTCAGGCTTTCCATTCCAGACGCGATTTGGTAGTCGGACTGATGAAAGAAATCCCCGGCATTAAACTCAATATTCCCGAAGGCGCGTTCTATGTTTTCCCTGACGTTTCCTCCTTTTTCGGAAAAACACTCAGAGGAACCGAAATCAAAAATGCCGACGACTTGTCAATGTACCTGCTTTCAGAAGCCAACGTAGCGACCGTAACCGGCGATGCTTTCGGTAACCCCGACTGCATCCGGATGTCTTACGCCACAAGCGAGGCATTGCTCACGGAAGCGATCAAAAGAATTAAGGAAGCTTTGGCTTAAAACACAAATGGATGTCATTCCGAACGCATTTGAGAAATCTGGGCGTTTCCCTGCGGGTCGGGCTTTTCACTGCAATCTTTTTATTTATAAGAATTCCCTCGACTGCGCTCAGGATGACAAATAAAAAGGATTTCCGTTGCAATCCCTAACGCACACGCCACTTCAAAATTCAACATTTGTTGTTCTTCTGTTCAACATTTAAAAGTTTTGAAGTCTGAACAACGAACTTTGAATAACGAATGTTGAACTACACAACAAACAGCTATAAATGAAGATTTTACTTTTAGGATCCGGAGAGCTCGGAAAAGAATTCACCATCGCTGCCCAACGCATCGGACAGACCATCATCGCAGTCGACTCTTATGAAAACGCCCCGGC
>DATHGE010000195.1:0-10508 GCA_035317805.1 Flavobacterium sp.
TCGCTTTTAAGTTTGGTCTGTACGATCTTTCCGTCCACCAGGTTATACGTTACCGCATCCGAGAAACTGATGTTCTCCTTCACGTTGCTCATCAGGCGGTACCAGACTTTTTGGGTCGCCCATTCGTAACCTTCTTTCTTATATATCTTGATTCTTGTTTTTACACTGGTATACATCGTAAAGCCGTCACTTTGCGTAAAGTCGAAACGCGACTCGCCTTTCCTGAACAAAATTGCCGCTACCGCAGAAGGGTCTTTTGGGTGTTCCTTTTGTTCGAGTTCGGCAATGCTAACTTTCCCCAAATCAAATTTCTGGGCGCTGATTGTCGAAAATGAAATCACAAATAATAAAAAAATCAGATGCTTTTTAAGTAACATGGGTTATTGGTTTTTGATTAAAATAATTTTTGCATTGTCGTTGCGTGAAACCTGCTCCATAAACAGGCGGAAATCGTCATATTCTTTATTCGGATACAGCCCTTCTTTTAAAAACAGGCTGCGTTTATAGATGAGATTGTTATCGTCTTTCTTTACCAATTCGGTTTTGTATTCGCCGAATTTACCGGTAAGCTCGAAGTTTTTGGGCAGCGACTCGATGGCGAATCCCGTTGGCAGCTTCACTTCGATCTCATCCTCATCATAACTTCCCCTTTTGATCTCAAACGGCGTCTTGCGATTCCGGATGCGCTTTACATTGTCGGTAAACTGGTTGTAGGCATTCACGGGAAGCATCATCCGGTTGCCCGAAAGATTGCCATAATTTGCGGCGCTAATTTCCAGATTTTCTGTAAAACTTACTTTTTCTTTGTCGTTAAGGAAAGTCGCTTTATTGATTTTTAGGTTGTTGATGTTGCTCCAATATTCCTTATAATGCGCTTCCTTCTCTGTTGGCGGCATATTCTCCAGATGAAATTTCCGGTATTGCGAGCCTTTGGAAACCATCGCAATGCTGCCCGAAAGTTCACCAGCTTCAGAGATGGCATAATTTCCATGGCTGATCTGCGAATTGATCTTATCGCTGTACACATTCGTGCGCACGATTTCACCGCCTTCCGGCTTCACCACCAAAACGGTCCGGTCATCTGTAAAGGCCTGGTATCCGAACGGATCATCCTGGCTGGTGCATTCGAGCCAGATATAATCCTTGCCGTTCGGGATGGCCAACATGCAATGGTTGCCCTGCATCGACACGAAATCGGGAGCGATATTGAGCTTTTCGGTCCGGTCGCCATATAAAATCGTATTGTACGAAGGCACGTCCACGGCATTCAAAAGTGTCCTCGTGTAATTCGTCAACGCCTTGCAGTCGCCATAACCCAAGCGGTCCACGTCGGAGGCGAGCATCGGTTTCCAGCCGCCAATGCCAACCTGAATGCTGATGTATCTTGATTTTTGCTGTACATAATTGTAGATGATCCTTGCTTTCTTAACCGGATCGGTTTCATTGCCTACCAAAGCCTTCATCTTTGCTTTGGTCTCCTCGGAGATTTCTGTTGTTCCGGTCAGGATCTTATCGGAATACCAAAGCCCGAAATCTTTCCAGGTTTTTGCGTTGCCATCAATGCCTTCAAGGTTAAAAGTATCGAGCCCGAGCATGGCTTTTGGGAAGATCTCGCGGTAATCCGGACTGTAATCTTCTCGTTTCTGTGCCGGAAAATTAGTCGCCGTATAGGACAATTCCGTCGGTGTGTCTTTGGTGGTCTTGATATTGAATCCCTGGAAATTGGTTTCCTTTTTCTTAAATCCGAGATTGGATGGAAAAGTGACGTTGAGCACGCTTTTTTCCACACTCACATAAAAACAGTCCAGCGGCATCCATGACGGGATAAAAGCGGTATTAGAGGTCTGCATTTCGCATTCGTAGACAATCGTAAACGGATAGATGACGGGCGTGTAGTCGAGATAGACAACCCTGCTGTCTGAAAAAATCGCACTTCCGTCGGCGGTGGCACTCACATCATTGAAATCCCTTCTCCTGAGTTTTTTGATTTCTGCCCCGGAGCCATTATAAACCGTAGCCTCAATATTTTTTACGCTGGTTCGTTTGTTGTAATAGGCCGTCGCGTCAATCGCCGAAAGGCCTTTCTCATTCAGAACCGTGATTACTTTTTTGGTCAGGAAAGTCATGTTCCGCTGCGATTCTATCCGGATATCCATCTGTTCCAGGCGAATAACCGCATTCGCATTTTGCATCAGGCTGTCGGCAATGAGTAGTGTGGAATAATCGGCTTTTTGCGCGAGAATTACTGAAGTGGAGAGCAGTAAAATAATAGAAAAAAAAGTAACTTTCATGGACTCGCATTTTGCCCAAAAATATACTATTTTTAGAAATATTTAACATTTTCACTCTTTATTTTTAGAGTCGATACCTATCGTCACGGGACCGTCGTTTATCAGGGCCACTTTCATATCTGCGCCGAACTGTCCCGACTGGATTTTTTTGCCAAAAATCGTTTCCAGAGTTGTGAGAAATTGTTCATATAACGGAATGGCTGCGTCCGGTTTTGACGCTTTAATATAAGAAGGCCGGTTGCCTTTTTTTGTAGATGCATGCAGCGTAAACTGGCTCACGACGATGATATCGCCATCCGTTTCTTTCACCGAAAGATTCATGACACCGCTTTCATCTGCAAAGATGCGCAGGTTTACGATTTTATTCGCAAGCCAGTCGATGTCTTCTGAATTGTCGGCGTCTTCAATACCAAGCAGCACCAAAAGTCCGTTTTGGATATCGGCAACCTTATTGCCTTCGATCACAACGGAAGCCTCGGAAACCCTTTGCAGAACAACTTTCATTTATTTGTGTAAAAAATTTAATTCCACAAGTCTACTTTTTAATGCCAATTTAAATTTATTGTATGAGGGTAATTTTTCTAATTCCTTGAATTCTATTTTTTGACCAATTATTTGATAAAGATCTGAGATTTCCAAACCACTTTTTCTTTTTCTCTTTGTCTGATTTTCTTTTGATAAGCGAATTATATTCTCAATTACTGCTTTTGGGTCATTAATCCCTTCCGGATCTTTATGAATTCCTAAATCAGTATCAGAACCTTCAATTCCAATTTCACTTTTGAGTAGTTTTTTGTCAGCAAGCATCCAAGACTCTGTCATGTATACTGGAACGATAGCTACTAAATTTTTACACACAACTCCATTGTCCTGCTTATTTAAATATTCTTGTGCAGGATCAATTTTATTTATAAAAATTTTTGAATCTGTACCTTCATCAGCATCTGTATGAACAAATAATATTAAAATTCCAAAATCTTTCATTGCCTTTTCTGAGGCTCTAAAAACTTGTTGGTTAAAACTTAAACCTTTTTTATCGATTTCAATTATCTCTAATCCAGTTTCAATATTTCCCGTACATTCAAAGGCAATATCTTCAAGAGTATTTTTTACTACACTTTCTAAAAAGCGCACATCAGTAGATCCTTCTGTAAATAGACCTGTAAGGATAAAATTACTCATATACTTAACAAAAATTTATTCTCAAAGTCTGCAGTTTGTAAATAATCTTTCACAATCGAAAGAGTTAACTTCCTGTCTTGTTCAGAAAAAACTAGATTGAGCTGTTGGCTAACTTCTTTGAAAACCGGACTTATCTTTGTCACGTTCAACTTTATGCGTTTTTCATCGATATCTGTTATTAGCATTCTCATTTGGGCATACCATATACTTACATCGGTATTGTTTTTCCAATCTAGCATATTTCCTACTAATACTGGTGAATGCGTATTAACAATTACTTGCCTTAATGGTGTTTCAGTATCGTTAAAATTCACTGATAAATCTTTTAACAACTCTGTCATCGCCTTTATTCTAAAAGGGTGAATTCCATTTTCCGGCTCTTCAAAACAAAGCAAGCCAGTATGTTTATCGTCATACTCTAAAATGCATAGTGCAAGAATTCTTAATGTACCTTCAGAAAGCACTCTCGAAGAAAATTCCTTTTTATCTTTGTCTTTTAATTTAATTAAATATTGTTTATTCTCATTGTCATCAAAAACATCAACTTCAGTAAAATTCGGCAAAAAATTATTTAGCTTTCTTGAAATTTCGATTAAATTATAGTCATCATCTTGCTTAATTCTATATAATGCCGCTGCAAGGTTTTTACCGCTTAATGAAATTGTATCTTCTCCATTATTTTTACTTGTAGCCTGTCTTAAATCATCTGGATTAAGTTGTAAAAATTTCCAACTTTTCATTTCTTCTTTTGCTGCAAGCACATGAGGAAAATCAATTGTATCAAAGCTGCTTAACACTGTTCTTGTAGCATTGCTAAGCGGAAATCGCCTTTTGTTACCCGGAGTTCCATCTTGGGGAACAAAAATTGTTGGTAATCCATTTTCTAATACAGTTTCAATGTAAGGAATGCCTCTTTTACCAGTTACAACCTTTGGCCTCCAAAAACCTAGCATTTTTTTTGGGATGAGTTTACTTACCCATTTATCTTCTTCATGATTTAATTTAATAAGATTTTCTTTAGAAACAATCAAATCTTGTATACCCGATGGATTTGTAAATCTTTTAATAGACACTTCATATTTTAAGCGAGTATATTTTAATTCTGCTTTATTTCCCCAAGCATCTTTAACTTTTTTATTGACCAACATCTCTACTACAAATTCCATCTGCGAAGCGAAATTGTCATCACCATATTGTGTAAATAGCTCAATAAATTCTCCTCTTTGCTCACTAAATGCTCTTTTTAAGTTATCCGTTTCAGCTAATCTAGACAATAATGATAATGCATCAAATAGATTACTTTTTCCTGAGGCATTGGCTCCCGCAATAACAGTAAACGGTGTAAATTCCATTTCAAAATCATGAAAAGATTTAAATCCGTTTATTTTAATATATGTAATCATATCAGGTCAATTTTTTAATTAAAAATATATAAAAGTAATTATTTACGCGTATCATCGCTTGCAATCCGGTCGTCATTATAAATATCGGTGCGGTAATGCTCGTCGTCGCCCTCAAGGATCTGAAGGTAGCTGCGGTATCTTGACCACGCGATCCTGTCTTCTTCCAAAGCTTTCTTAATCGCGCACTGCGGTTCGTCTTTGTGCAGGCAGTTGTTGAATTTGCATTGGTCTTTCAATTTGAAGAACTCGGGGAAATACCCGCTGATCTCTTCCTTTTCCATGTCGACAATCCCGAAACCCTTAATTCCCGGCGTATCGATGATTTTGGCGTCGAAAGACAGATCATACATTTCGGCAAAAGTCGTCGTGTGCTGCCCCTGCTTGCTTTGTTCGGAAATCACGGTCGTCTTTAAATGCAGGTCCGGCTCGAGCGCATTCACCAAAGTGGATTTCCCAACGCCCGAATGCCCCGAAAACATGCTCACTTTCCCAACCATCAGTTCCTTTAATTGATCCAGCCCCTTTTTCTCCGTCGAAGAAACGCGCAGGCATTTGTAACCGATTTCCTGGTAGATGTGCTGCAGGTACAATTGCTCGTCCAAAGTGGTTTCGTTAAGCGTATCGATTTTATTGAAAACAAGCACAGCCTCAATCCCGTAAGCTTCGGCGGTAACCAGAAAACGATCGATAAAGCTCGTTGTCGTCGGCGGATTGTTGATCGTAACCAACAGGAAAACCCGGTCGATATTAGACGCGATAATGTGCATCTGGTGCGAAAGGTTCACCGACTTGCGCACGATGTAATTCTTCCTTTCATGGATCTTATGGATCGTTCCCGTAATCGCGTCCGAAGTTTCATCCAACTCAAAATCGACCAGATCGCCCACCGAAATCGGGTTGGTGCTTTTGATTCCTTTCATGCGGAATTTCCCCTTGATGCGGCATTCGATAAAATCGCCATTTTCGGCTTTTACGGTATACCAGCTTCCGGTCGATTTGTAAACGGTTCCTGTCATTTCGGATTTACGATTTTTGATTTGCGATTTACGATCATGTGCAAAGATAAAGTTTGTTTCCGAATCACGTTACGTAAATCTAAAATCATAAAATTATTGGAGCGTGCCCCTGCGGGTCAGGCTATCCGCTTTAAGTCCGCGCGGCGTCGTTCCTCCTTGCTGCGGGCTTTCCGCTGCTATCCTTCACGCGAACCGCACAAACAACATCACAAGGTTTAACGAGATAAAAAAATTCGCACAAACACTGATTTTCAAATAATTATACTTAATTTTAATTATATATTAATCCTTAATTGCATTTTAACAATAACCTTAAAACCAACAAATTTTATGAAAACAACCTTACTCAAAGGAATTGCACTATCCGTAATTGCCGCAACTATGGTGGCCTGTAACCCTAAAAAACAGGACACGGAAGCCGAACCTATAGTAGACGTCTCTCAAATCCGCACCGAAATTGAAACTATGGAAGCCGCTTACGCCGACAAGATGAACGCGAATAAATCGGACGAAATTACATATTATGCAGACGACGCTACGAGTTACGGGCAGAACAAGGCGCCTTCCGTAGGCAAGGAAGCCATACACAAAAGCATGAAAGAGGAAGCTGCAGCCGCTCCAAAAGGTGCCAAAGTCGCATTTGAAACCCACGACGTCTTCCCTTCCGGCGACGGTAACCAGGTTGTCGAAATTGGAAGCTATAAAGTAGCCGATTCCACCGGAACTGTACTTGCCAGTGGAAACTATATGGCCCTATTCCAGAAAAAAGACGGGAAATATATCTGCACCCGCGATATAAGCGCGTCTGATATGCCGAAAAAATAATTAGCAGTAAAAAGATAAAAGAAGAAAGAAGCAAGAGACAAGATAAAGAAGTAGCTGATGAATCAGTAGAAATTCCAAAATCTTATTTCTTGCCTCTTTTCTTTGCTTCTTGTCTCTTGCTTCTTGCTTCTTTCCTCTTCCCGCTTTTTACGAATTGATAATCTTCTCCTGATGGCTGATGCTTTCCTGGTGGATTGCCTTGAAAATCCTGAGGATGAATTCTTCGCTCAGGCCTTTCTGCTCGCCTTCAAGGATCATCTTCCCGAGGATTTCATTCCAACGCTTGTTCTGCAAAACCGCGACGTTCTTGGCTTTTTTGAGTGCGCCGATCTGTTCGGAAACTTTCATCCTCTTACCCAAAATTTCCAATAATTTACTGTCGGCGATATCAATATTGGCACGCAGTTTTATCATTTCGGTGTTGTAATCGTCCTCTTCGGTGGTTTCTTTCCGGATGCGCAAATCCTTGAAAATCTGTTTCAAAGCTGTCGGCGTAACCTGTTGGGCCGCATCGCTCCACGCATTGTCGGGATCGTTATGCGTTTCTATAATGAGTCCGTCGTAATTCAGGTCCAAAGCCTGCTGCGAAACCTCAGCAATCATATCGCGCCTTCCGGTAATGTGCGACGGATCGATGATCAACGGCAAATCCGGAAAACGGTTCTGCAATTCGATCGCAATCTGCCATTCGGGAATATTGCGGTATTTCGTTTTTTCGTAAGTCGAAAATCCACGGTGGATCACGCCGAGTTTCCTGATTCCGGCATTGTATAATCTTTCGACGCCGCCGATCCATAAAGCCAAATCGGGATTCACCGGATTCTTGACCAATACAATCTTATCTGTGTTTTCCAAAGCGTCTGCGATTTCCTGAACCGCAAACGGGTTTACCGTGGTTCGCGCGCCAATCCAAAGCACATCGATGTCGTGTTCCAGGGCCAGTTTTACATGCGTTGCATTGGCCACTTCAATCGCCATGAGCAATCCGGTTTCGGCTTTTGCCTTTTGCAGCCATTTTAATCCGATGGCACCAACGCCTTCAAATCCGCCCGGGCGCGTTCTCGGCTTCCAGATTCCCGCACGAAAAATGCTGACGTCGGAATCTTTGAGTTCATGCGCGATTTTTAAGACCTGTTCTTCCGTCTCGGCGCTGCAGGGCCCGGCTATTACCAATGGGTGCGAGAGATTGAAATCATCGAGCCATTTTCTGAGTTGTTTGTTGTTTTCCATATTTTTGTTTTGAGGAGCGGAAGAATGAGAATAGAGTCAAGACTTATGGGATTGACGAATCTTTTATCTTTAAACTTTTTCCTATCTTGATTCTTGCCTCTTGCTCCTATTTTCTAGTCGTAATTCCGTTTAATATTTCTTTAATTTTATTGACGCTTTCCATTTCATTGAAGATCGCGCCATAATCTTCGTTTTCCAATAAGGTCTTGAATTGCTCCAGATTGGAAATATATTCCCCGAGGCTTTTGATGACCTGCTTTTTATTCTGTCGGAAAATCGGTGTCCACATTGCGGGAGAACTTTTCGCCAGCCGCACCGTACTTTCGAATCCGCTGCCCGCCATGTCAAAGATATCCCTTTCGTGCTTTTCTTTTTCGATAACGGTTTTGCCGAGCATAAACGAACTGATGTGCGACAGATGCGATACGTAAGCGATGTGCTTGTCGTGCGATTTCGGTTCCATATACCGGATTCTCATTCCCAGATCCTTGAACAGTTGCAACGCTTTCTCCTGCAATTTGAAAGTGGTCTTTTCCACTTCGCAGATGATGTTTGTCTTGCCTTCAAACAAACCTTTGATTGCCGCGGAAGGCCCTGAAAACTCCGTCCCTGCAATTGGGTGTGTCGCCATGAAATTGCGGCGTTTTGGATGGTTTTCCAACATTTCACAGATTGGATTTTTCGTCGAACCCGTTTCAATCACCAAAGCATTTTCAGAAATCAAATCTAAAACTTTTGGCAAAAGCAACAACGCCGTGTCGACCGGAACAGCTACAATAACGAAATCTGCATTTGGCAAATCTCCCAAAATCGCCTTTTGGTGGATGATTCCCAGATCGAGCGCCTCATCAAGATGGCTTTCTTCGCTGTCGATGCCGAAAATTACGGCTTCTTTATGGATCGATTGGATGTCGAGCGCGAGCGAACCGCCGATCAATCCTGTACCTATAATGTATATTTTCATAATCAGTCGTTAAATCGTTCGATGGCTTTCTCAATTTCGGATTCCTTTACGCAAAGCGAAAAACGGATATAGCCTTCGCCGTTGCTGCCGAAAATCGTTCCCGGTGTGATAAAGATGTGTTTGCTGTATAAGATCTCATCAATGAATTTTTCAGAGGATTCAATTGCTGCAGGCAATTTCGCCCAGACAAACAATCCGACGGAATTGCGATCAAAAGTACAATTCAGTTTTTCTGCAAGTTTAAAAGTCAGTTCCCTTCTCCTGCCATAAATCGCATTCTGCTTTTCAAACCAGGACTTGTCGCTTTTCAACGCTTCGATCGCGCCTTTCTGGATGCCGTAGAACATGCCGCTGTCCATATTGCTTTTGACTTTCAAAATCGCGTCGATCAATGCCGGATTTCCCAAAACCATCCCGACGCGCCAGCCGGCCATACTGAACGTTTTGGAAAGCGAGTTGAGTTCCAACGCCACATCTTTTGCACCATCAATTTGCAAAATCGAAATCGGATTGTCATTCAGGACAAAACTGTACGGATTGTCATTCACCAATAAAATCTGATGCTTTTTGGCAAAATCGATTAATTTCCGGAACAATTCCAGGTTTCCTGCTGCGCCTGTCGGCATATGCGGATAACCGATCCACATGATTTTTACTTTGGACAGATTCAGTTTTTCGAGCGCGTCAAAATCCGGCTCCCAATTGTTGGTCTCGGTTAAATCGTAAAAAACCGGTTCGGCGCCGACCAATTTCGTTACCGAAGTATACGTCGGATAACCCGGATTCGGAATCAGGACCTGATCGCCTTCGTTTAAAAACGCGAGCGAAATGTGCATGATGCCTTCTTTCGAACCCATCAGCGGCAGGATTTCGGTATTGAAATTTAAATCGACGTTGAAATTATTTCTATAGAAATCAGCCATGGCTTTCCGAAGCCCGGGCAAACCCTGATAGTTTTGGTACTGGTGCGCATTTTCATCGTGCATCGCATTTTGGATTGCAGAAATGACGGCTTCAGAAGGCGCCAGATCAGGACTTCCGATTCCCATATTGATAATCGGCTTGCCTTCTGAGAGGAGTTGGCGCACTTCCCGCAATTTCGACGAAAAGTAATATTCTTCAACGGTGTCCAATCTTTTTGCGGTTGTAATCATGGCTGTTTGTTTTTGTATTCGCCGAGCACTTTGAAATGCGGGGCTAAAATTTCGATGACGGATTTGGCTTTCTCATAATCGCGATAACTTTCAAAAGTGACATCGACGAAAAAGGCGTATTTCCACGGTGTTTCTATTTTAGGCAGCGATTGGATCTTGGTCAGGTTCAGCTTGCAGTCGCTCATGACATTTAAAACCGCCGCAAGGCTGCCGCGTTTGTGTTCGAGTTCAAACTTCAAAGACGCTTTATTAATCTGTTCATTGGATCTTGACGGAACTTCCTTTTCAAGGATTACAAAACGCGTCATATTGTTGTTGATGGTTTGGATTTCAGGCGCGAGGATTTCAAGATCGTATAATTTAGCCGCCGTTTTGCTTGCGATGGCGGCGATTCCGTGAATTTGATTTTCCCTGATGCGACGCGCCGTTTCAGCCGTATCCTT
>DATHGE010000196.1:0-12258 GCA_035317805.1 Flavobacterium sp.
GCCTCCACAGGATCCAGTTGCGAAGCGGAAATGGCTGGTAAAATTCCCGATATCAATCCGATTCCCGCAGAAACCGATATGCCAAGAATGATATTTCCAACGCTCAAAATAAATTCAAACCCGAGGGCATTTGTCAAAACGGCGGCAATAACCCAAACCAAAAGCAATCCGATCAAACCGCCAAAAAGTGACAGGATAACCGACTCAAATAAAAACTGGAACAGGATGAATTTGTTTTTAGCGCCGAGCGATTTCTGGATGCCAATGAGGTTCGTGCGCTCTTTTACCGAAACGAACATGATATTCGCAATCCCGAATCCGCCAACCAAAAGAGAAAATCCACTGATCGCCCAGCCGCCCATATTGAGGTTGGCGAAAAGGCTGTCAAGCATATCCGTAAAACCAGATAAAATATTGATGAAAAAATTATCGATTTCTTCCGATCTTATGCCGCGAAGGTTGCGAAATTTTTGGGAAATCTCGCCCTTGAGTCCGGCAATATCTGTCCCTCTTTCAGGTTTTATTAAAATGACCGGAAGCATCTTATCGCTGTTTTCCCCATACAGTTTCCGCAGAAAATTGGAGGAAATAAAAGCCGAAGTATCATTGCTGTCGCCCAATCCCATACTCATTCCCTGCTTTTTTGTAACCCCGATCACTTTGAAACGCCTGCCATACAGGCGTACCATTTTTCCAATCGGATCCACTTCGCCAAAAAGCCCTTTCGTGACTTCGTAACCCAAGACGACGACTGCGGCACCGGAATTGGATTCCGATTCATTAAAGAAGCGCCCTTCTTCGATTTCAAGCCGCTGGATGTCTGAAAACTCAAAAGTGACCGCGACAATATTGACATCGTCTACATTTTTCGAATCATACTTAAGGCTTTCGCGGCCCGTAAAGAACTGGAAACAGGAATTCTCGACATGGTTCAGGTTGTCTTTGAGGTATTGGTATTCCTCATAATTCACTTTTGGGAATTGTTCCCTTTTCCATTCCGGTATGTCGGTTGGCCCAAAAGACTGGCTCGTGAGGAAAATGGTGTTCTTATCAAGCGTGCTCAGGTCTTTCATGATTTTGCTGTTGAGCGAATTCACAGCCGTAAGCACCGCAATAATCGAAAATATCCCAATCGTTACGCCCAAAAGCGACAGGAATGTGCGCAGCTTGTTGTTTCGCAGCGCATTCATCGCAAAACTAAAACTTTCACCAAGCAGCCGCAGGTAGACAATCATAAGGGTTCCATTATTTCATCGTAAAAATCGGGAGTTTTTTGCCAAAAACCTAATGAAATTTCATGCAAAAACGCAATTGCGATTTTTAAAATATTGTTGGCCAATCGGATTGAATATTAAACGCAAAAAAACTACTTTTGCACCTTTAAACACAACTACAAAATGAGCACAACTAAAACCATCAAATCGGCGTTGATTTCTGTCTTTTCAAAAGACGGGCTCGAGCCGATTGTTCGCAAACTACACGAACAAAACGTCACTTTTTATTCTACCGGCGGAACGGAAGAATTCATCAAAAACCTTGGAATTCCAGTAGTTCCTGTTGAAGATGTGACTTCTTATCCTTCAATCCTTGGCGGAAGGGTGAAAACTTTGCATCCGAAAATCTTCGGCGGCATCTTAAACCGCCAGGACCATGAAGGCGATGTGCAGCAGATGGAAGAATTTCAAATTCCGCAGATCGATCTTGTGATCGTCGACTTATATCCATTCGAAAAAACGGTGGCTTCGGGCGCTTCTGAAGCCGATATCATTGAGAAAATTGACATCGGCGGGATTTCGCTGATCCGTGCCGCTGCGAAAAATTTCAAGGATACGGTGATTGTCGCTTCGGTAGACCAATACAAACCATTGCTGGATTTGATTTCCGGACAAAACGGCGCGACGACTTTGGAAAACCGGAAATTGTTCGCCACAAAAGCGTTCCATGTTTCCTCGCATTACGATACGGCGATTTTCAATTATTTCAATACCGACGATACTTTTTACAAAGAAAGTCTGGCCAACGGACAGGTTTTGAGATATGGCGAAAATCCGCACCAAAAAGGGTTTTTCTTTGGCGATTTCGACGCGATGTTTACCAAATTGCACGGAAAGGAATTGTCCTATAACAACCTTCTGGATGTTGATGCGGCGGTAAATCTGATTTTGGAATTCAAAGACAACGATCCGACTTTCGCGATTTTGAAACACAACAACGCTTGCGGACTAGCGACAAGAAGTTCGATGAAACAGGCGTATCTCGATGCATTGGCTGCCGATCCGACTTCTGCTTTTGGCGGCGTTTTAATCGCCAATAAAAAAATCGATGCCGATACTGCGCATGAAATCAACAAGCTTTTCTGTGAAGTGGTGATCGCTCCCGAATACGATGAAGCGGCCGTTGCCATCCTTGAAGAAAAGAAAAACAGGATTATTTTAGTACAGAAAGAAGTGGAATTACCACAGCGCCAGGTGCGTACTGCATTAAACGGATTTTTGGTGCAGGATAAAAATAACATCACCGACAATAAAGCGCACCTAAAAACCGTTACGACTACGGCCCCAACTGCCGAAGAAATCGAAGACCTGCTGTTTGCGTCTAAAATTTGCAAGAATACCAAATCGAATACGATCGTTTTTGCAAAAAACCGACAATTGATCGCTTCCGGAACCGGACAAACATCACGAGTTGATGCTTTGAAACAAGCGATTGAAAAAGCAAATTCATTCCATTTTGATTTAAACGGAGCCGTTATGGCAAGCGATGCTTTTTTCCCATTTCCCGATTGTGTGGAGATTGCCAAAGAAGCAGGGATAACCGCTGTAATTCAGCCCGGTGGCTCGATAAAAGATGAGTTGAGTATTAACTATTGTAACGAAAATAAAGTTGCGATGGTATTTACAGGAACGCGTCATTTTAAACATTAATTTGTTTAACTTTGTGCGTTAAATTTTTATTAATATTTAAACCCTTAACAGACTTATGGGATTTTTTGATTTCATGACCGAGGATATCGCGATAGATCTTGGTACCGCTAACACACTGATCATTCACAACGATAAAGTTGTCATTGACAGTCCATCCATAGTTGCCCGCGACCGCGTTTCCGGCAAAATCATTGCCGTCGGTAAAGAGGCAAACATGATGCAGGGAAAGACGCATGAAAACATCAAAACCATCAGGCCTTTGAAAGACGGGGTTATCGCTGATTTCGATGCTTCAGAAAAAATGATCAGCATGTTTATCAAGAGCATTCCGGCATTGAAAAAAAGGATGTTCACCCCTGCCCTTCGCATGGTCGTTTGTATCCCTTCCGGAATCACTGAAGTGGAAATGCGTGCGGTAAAGGAATCCTGTGAACGCGTGAACGGAAAAGAAGTCTACCTGATCCATGAACCAATGGCAGCAGCTATCGGAATCGGAATCGACATCATGCAGCCGAAGGGAAACATGATCGTGGATATCGGTGGCGGAACAACAGAAATCGCCGTAATCGCTTTGGGCGGAATCGTATGCGACAAATCCGTGAAGATTGCGGGTGACGTTTTCACCAATGATATTGTTTACTACATGAGAACGCAGCACAACTTATTTGTTGGTGAAGCTACTGCGGAAAAAATAAAAATCACCATCGGAGCCGCGTTGGAGGAACTCGAAACCCCGCCGGACGATATGTCGGTTCAGGGCCGCGACCTTTTGACCGGAAAACCAAAACAGGTGGACGTTTCCTATCGTGAAATCGCCAAAGCCTTAGACAAATCCATCCAGAGGATTGAAGATGCCGTAATGGAAACCTTATCGCAGACACCTCCCGAACTGGCAGCGGATATCTACAACACCGGAATCTATCTTGCCGGCGGCGGTTCTATGTTAAGAGGCTTGGACAAACGTATTTCACAAAAAACAGATTTGCCGGTTTACATCGCCGAAGATCCATTGCGTGCCGTTGTCCGCGGAACCGGAATGGCGCTCAAAAATATCCCGAAATTCAGAAGCATTTTAATTAAATAATAATTTGGTTTTCAATATCAGGAAACTGATTCGGCAAACTGAAATCTGAACACTTAAAAAATGCAGCAAATATTTAATTTTATATTTAAAAACAGCTATAGATTGCTGTTTTTGCTGCTTTTGGGTACTTCGTTAGTGCTTACAATCCAATCCCATTCTTACCATCGGAGCAAGGTAATCAGCTCTGCCAATTTCCTTACGGGCGGCGTTTACGAGCAGGTCAATTCGTTTAGTGAATACCTGGCGCTCAAAAACAAAAATGAAGAACTCGCACATGAGAATGCAAGGCTGAAGAGTTTGCTTTTCAACATTAAGGATTCGACCGTTGTCCCGAAAATCGACAGCATCAAAGGCGTGCGTAAAATCGACCTGATTGTTTCAAAAGTCATCCACAATTCGTACAACACACACGAAAATTACCTGACGATCAACAGCGGTTCTGTAGCCGGAATCAAATCGGATATGGGCGTAATCAACAGTGCCGGGATTATCGGCGTGATCGACAAGACTTCGAAAAATTACGCGACCGTTGTGAGTATCCTCAATATGAAATCGCGCATCAATGCGAAAATCAAAAAGTCCAACCACTTCGGGTCGCTAATGTGGGACGGAAAAAGTACCGGTTTTGTGCAACTGATCGACGTGCCGCGTCTGGCTTCCGTAAGGAAAGGCGATACGATTGTAACCGGCGGCCAATCGGTGATTTTCCCCGAAGGCATCGGAATTGGCACCATCAGCAAAGTCTACACCGACGAGGAAACGCATTATTACACGCTCGACATTAAGCTTTTCAACGACATGACCAACCTTGGCCATGTGTATATCATCAAAAGCAAGGACCGCGAGGAAATTATTAACCTGGAGAAAAAAGAAAATGAATAGCACACTCTTGGTCAATATCGCCCGGTTTGTACTGCTGCTTGTGGCACAGATCCTCATTTTCAATAACATCAATTTTCTGGGTTATATCAATCCGTATCCATACATGCTTTTCATCATCCTGTATCCGGTAAACGGAAATAAGTATGGTTTGCTTGTGGCGAGTTTCTTTCTCGGAATCATCATGGACATGTTTTGCAATTCGGGTGGCGTGCATGCGGCTGCCTGTGTGGCTTTGGCCTATTACAGGCCGTACATCTTCAAGTTCTCCTTCGGGTTGAGCTATGAATACCAAACGGTGAAACTCAATGACGTACTCACACCCGAAAGATTTTCATTCATCCTGATTGCCGTGGTCATCCATCACTTTGCGCTCTTTTTGCTCGAAGTTTTCCACCTCACATTTATATGGGAGATTTTGCTCAAAACTGTCCTGAGTACGGTGTTCACCATCCTGATCTGCATCATTATCATCTATATCATTAAGCCAAACAGACGATGAGAAAAGTACTGCTTCCTACCGTCATTATTATCGCAAGTATATTGTTGATACTGAGGCTTTTTTATCTGCAGGTTATTGATGATTCATTCAAATTGAAATCGGAAAATAACGCGATTAAAATCCAATACGATTATCCCGAGCGAGGCTACATTTATGACCGGAACGGGAAACTGCTCGTGGCCAACCAGCCATCATACGATATCATGGTGATCCCAAAAGACCTCAAGAATATCGACACGCTCGAGTTTTGCCAATTATTGAATATTGCCAAGGAAGATTACATCCGGATTATCGCCAAGGCGAAAGTCTACAGCCCGAGACTGCCTTCTGTTTTTCTGCCGCAATTGAACAAAGCCGAATTTGCCGCATTCCAGGAAAAGATCAGAAAATTCCCCGGATTTTACATCCAGAAAAGATCGCTTCGGGATTATCAGGTGAAATTTGGCGCCAATGTTTTCGGTTTCATCACACAGGCAAATGAGAAAATGGTCAAGAAGAATCCGTATTACAACAGCGGAGATTTACTTGGAAAACAAGGCGTTGAGGAAAGCTATGAAACGACTTTGCGCGGCGTAAAGGGCGTTAAGTATATCCAGAAAGACAAATACAACCGTGAAATCGGCTCCTACAAAGGTGGCGAATTTGATACAATTGCCGTTCAGGGCGAAGACATCAACCTGACCATCGATGCCACGCTGCAGCAATATGGCGAGGAGCTGATGATCAATAAACGCGGCGGGATCGTTGCGATTGAACCGAAAACAGGAGAAATACTCGCGCTGGTGACGGCACCGTCCTATGATCCTGCAATTTTGGTAGGAAGGCAGCGTTCTAAAAATTACACGATGCTTTACCGCGATTCGATTGCAAAACCTTTATACGACAGGGGCTTATTGGCAGAATATCCTCCAGGTTCACCGTTCAAGATCCTCACCGGGCTCATCGGGCTCCAGGAAGGCGTCATCGACGAACAGACGTCTTTTGTATGTCATCACGGTTTCAGCTATGCCAGGGGGCGATTTATGAAATGTCACTGTCACGGCGGTGTGATGCAATTGCACCGTGGGATTTACGAATCCTGCAACACCTATTTTGCGAGCGTCTATATGAAAACGATCAACAAATATGTACGGCCTGCCGACGGTGTCGATGTGTGGAGCAAACATTTGAAAAGCTTCGGGCTCGGAGAATTTATGGGATATGACCTGCCGACGGGAAGACGCGGAAAAGCGCCGACATCCAAAACCTATAAAAGGATTTATCCGAATGGCGGCTGGAGAAGCACTGCTATCGTATCGAATGCCATTGGCCAGGGTGAAGTGCTGATGACGCCAATCCAACTCGCCAATATGATGGCGACTGTGGCCAACCGCGGCTATTATTATACGCCTCATATCATCCGGAAAATTGAAGGTGAAGTGATCGATAAGAAATTCCGTACCAAACATGTCACAACCGTAGACCATAAATATTTCGAGCCGGTCGTTTCGGGGTTGTTCGATGTGTACAATCTTGGAACGGCACATGCGTTACAGGTAGAAGGCATTGAGATCTGCGGAAAAACCGGTACGGCGGAAAACTTCGCCAAAATTAACGGCAAACGGGTGAAGTTACAGGATCACTCGATATTCGTGGCTTTTGCACCAAAGGACAATCCGAAAATCGCGGTTGCCGTTTTGGTTGAGAATGGGTATTGGGGAGCACGCTGGGCCGGACCGATCGCGAGTTTGATGATCGAGAAATACCTTAGGGGAAAAATTACACGGACCGATCTGGAGAAAAGGATGCTTGAGGGAAGCCTTCAGGCCGAATACGCCAAATATACCGGAAAGAAAGAAACCGACAGCCTGCTACTGACCAAACCGCTTGTGCCGCCAACACCGGAAAAAGAAGCCGACGTCGAAACCGAAAACTAATGAAAAACCAAAGCGTAACCAATAACTTAGACTGGATCAGCGTCATCCTCTTCATCATCCTGGTGATTTTGGGTTGGCTCAACATTTATTCGTCCTCGCTTTCGACTTCAGAAAACAATACCGACATTCTAGACCTGAGCCAATTCTACGGCAAACAGCTCATGTACATCGTATTTACAATTCCGTTGATCTTTATGATCCTGGCTGTCGACGGAAAATTTTATGAAAAATTCTCGAGCATTATTTTCGGGATTGCCTTGCTTTCACTTGCAGGATTGTTTGTCTTTGGAAAAACGGTAAAAGGCCAGGCCAACTGGTATTCGTTCGGGTCATTCGGAATCCAGCCGGCCGAGTTCGCTAAAGCGGCAACAGCACTCGCATTGGCGAAATACCTGAGTGATGTCCAGGTGAACTTAAAGGATGTCAACCGACAGGTCCAGGCATTGGGAATCATCTTCCTGCCCGTCATCCTGATTATTCCGCATGATCCGGGAAGTGCGTTGATTTACGCAATGTTTGTGTTGGTCTTGTACCGCGAAGGATTGCCGCCATGGTACCTGTGGACTGGTTTCGCCGCCATTGTATTGTTCGTCTTGTCGTTGGTTTTTGAGCCTTGGGCCGTCATTCTTATGGCATTGGGTGTAACGGCTTTCGTATATTTTAAAAGCAGGATTGTCGACAGGAATATCGTGGCCAGCGCCATCATCATGGTGCTCGTATCGGGATTCGTATTTTCGGTAGACTATGTCTTCGAGAATGTCTTCAAGCAGCACCACCGCGACCGTTTCAATATTTTATTGGGAAAAGAAGTCGATATGAAAGGCATTGGCTACAACACCAACCAATCTGAAATCGCCATCGGTTCCGGAGGCTGGTTCGGCAAAGGCTTCCTTGAAGGCACACAAACCAAAGGCGGATTCGTTCCGGAGCAACACACCGATTACATCTTCACCACCGTTGGCGAAGAATGGGGATTCGTGGGATGCATCGTTGTTATCTTTCTTTTCCTTGCGCTGATTTTCAGGGTTATTTACCTCTCCGAGCGACAGAAGACCAAATTCAGCCGGGTTTACGGCTATTGTGTCGCCGCGATTTTATTCATACACTTCTTCGTAAATATTGCCATGGTTGCTGGTATTTTCCCAACCATCGGCGTGCCGCTGCCGTTCTTTTCTTATGGTGGTTCGGGACTTTGGGGTTTCACCATCTTATTGTTCATTTTCCTAAAAATGGATGCGAACAAAGTAAATGAATGGTAGCATTCGATTTTTTTAGAAGCTGGTTCCTGCTGTCGCTGCACCCGAGCGAAGCGAACTGACCGAACACCGAATTAAATTATTATCTTGTGAGGTAATCTTTTTTGTTTCCCACTTTCTGCTTAAACGTTACTTTCAGTCCAGACAGAAAAGGATACCGCTCCCATCAGGGCTAGACCGTATGCAACAAATAAAAAACTCCGGAAATTCATCTGAACTTCCGGAGTTTCTATTTGATAAGAAATCTTTACGATTTAACCAATTTGTCTTTTTTGGTTTTGGTCACCACGTTTTTCTTAATAATCGTTTTTGATTGCAGATCGTCAAGGATGTTGATGGCTTCTTCCACATAAATGTCTTTGGAAAGGCTTTCGTGCCATCTTTCCCTTTTTTCCTTAAGAACGCCATCGTTTTTCTCTGCTTCTACTTCATATGGCAAAGACTCAAATTTAAGCGAGTTTTCATAATCGGCAATCGATTTGTATTTTTTGGCTTTTTCCTCGATGGCAGCCTGCTCCTGTTTGAACTTGTCGATGTTGAGGCTGTAGACGTTTTCTTTATTTCTTTCGTCAATCCATTTGGCGTTTTCTTCGATGAGCTTGAATTTCGGATTATCGGCGATCCTCTTTTTGCTGTTGTCGATTGCCTGGTCAAAATTCGTCTGCTTGTCCCAGAAGTTGAAAACGGCCGGGTCGATTTTGTCATAGGGCATCGCATTATCGATATCGCGCTCTCCCATTTTCAGGTAGGCGTAACGATCCGGAATCGCAACATCACTGCTTACGCCTTCCAACTGTGTCGAACCGCCATTGATCCTGTAGAATTTCTGCGTAGTCGTTTTCAATGCGCCAAGGTCGCCCATCGTGCTTCCGCGTACAAACTGGTTCAGGTCGATTACATTCTGCACCGTTCCTTTTCCATAAGTCTGTTTGCTTCCGATGATGATGCCGCGTCTGTAATCCTGGATCGCTGCGGCTAAAATCTCAGATGCCGACGCAGAGAAACTGTTCACCATAACCACCAACGGACCGTCCCATTGTACTCTTTTATCGTGGTCATACAGCACTTCTTTTTTCTTTCCGGCAGATTTAATCTGGACAATCGGGCCGTCTTCAATAAACAATCCGGCAATGTCGACCACGGTTTTCAGTGAACCGCCGCCATTGTCGCGCACATCGATAATGATCCCCTGAACGTTTTCCTTTTTAAGGCGCTCCACTTCGAGAGCCATATCTTTTCCGGCATCGCGGCCGTCGTTATTCTCAAAATCGATGTAGAATTTCGGAAGATAGATGACGCCGTATTTGATGCCGTTTTTCTCAACAACGCTTGATTTCGCATACGTTTCCTCAATCTCAACGATGTCACGGACGATGGAAATAACCTTAATCGTTCCGTCGACTTTTTTGACCGTAAGGCGGACTTCGGTTCCTTTTGTCCCTTTGATTTTTTTCACGACGTCGTCAAGGTGCATTCCGACCACGTCAACCGGTTCGTCTTTGCCTTGCGCCACTTTCATGATAATATCTCCGGCTTCGAGTTCTTTGCCTCTCCATGCCGGTCCGCCCGAAATCAATTCGGAAATCTCGGTATAGTCGTTTTTCTTTTGCAGACGCGCACCGATTCCTTCAAGTTTGCCGCTGATGCTCACGTCGAAACGTTCTTTCTCATCGGGTGCGAAATAATTGGTATGCGGGTCGAAGCGCGAAGCTATGGCATTCACATAAACCGAAAACCAGTCGTTCTGATCCAGGTCGTTGATGAAATCGAAATACTCATTCAACGATTTAAGCGAGCTTTCACGTGTTTCTTTCTCCAATTGTTCGAAAGATTTCGGCGGGTCGTTTTTCTTCAGCGCGTCCTTTTCAGCCGGATTGAGTTTGGCTTCCCCGTTCAATTCGTCGACCGTCTCCGCTTTGTCTTTTAAAACGCCATTTTTGATATCTTCCTGCATTTTGAGTTTGTCGGTCAAAGAAGAAAGCGTCGACAATTTGACCTGTTTGCGCCATTTTTCCTTGAGTTCGGCAGTGGTTTTTGCAAAAGGCAGTTTCTCATAATCGGTATTGAAATCTTCCTGTACCGAATAATCGAAAGGTTTGCTCAGGATATCTTTGTAGAAATCCTTGCTCTCTGCGATCCTTTTCATCAACCGGTCATAGGTCAGGTTGAAAAATGCCAAATCTTTGTTCTTGATCTGATCGTCGAGCTGTGTTTCAAACTTGGCGAATTCGTCAATATCCGATTGCAGGAAAAACCTTTTGGAAGGGTCCAGCGCCTCGATATAATCTTTGTAAATACCTTTGGAAAATTTGTCATCCATCACCGCCGGGTCATAATGCCCGCGTTCGATGACAAAAGTCAGCAGTTCCAACAGCAGTTTGTCTTTTTCCGGATCGCCCTCTTTCACCCTCGGCATAAAGCTCCATAACGCCACTGAAAGTGCGGCGATTACCAGTAATAACTTATAATTCCTTTTCATATATTTAATAATAGCATTCATTAAATTTTAAATCTAAATTAAGCAAATTTACATGCCACAGCCATACACGCTGGCTAATTTTTTGTTAAAGATGCTAAAATAGTAACTTCCTTGCAAAATTGCTTATTTTTGCAATACTATTTCAAACGCATAATTACCCGAAATAGTTTAAAATCCTGCAGTCATTTCAACTCATTATAGAAAAATTCAACAGATTGCCACGCTGCGCCCGCAATGACATTTAACATGAAAAAACCACTAATTTTAGTCACCAACGACGATGGCATCACCGCTCCGGGAATCCGCGCGCTGATTGCCGTGATGTCGGAAATCGGCGACGTATTGGTCGTGGCGCCAGACAAGCCGCAAAGCGCGACCGGACATGCCATTACGATCAACAATACTTTATATCTGAATAAGATTTCTGCAGAAAACGCTGCGATTACCGAGTACAGTTGTTCGGGAACGCCCGTGGATAGCGTGAAATTCGCCGTGAATGAAATCCTGAAACAGAAGCCTGATTTGTGCGTTTCGGGAATCAACCACGGTTCAAATTCGTCAATCAATGTGATTTATTCGGGAACGATGAGTGCGGCTGTGGAAGCCGGGATTGAAGGCATACCGGCCATCGGGTTTTCATTGCTGGATTACGATTGGAACGCCGATTTTGAGCAGGCGAAACCGTTCATTAAAAAAATCGCTTTGGAAACTTTGAAAAACGGACTCACTCCGGGAACGGTCCTGAACGTGAACCTTCCTAAATTGAAGGAAAAAGACATTAAAGGCATCAAAATCTGCCGTCAGGCGAAAGCGATCTGGATGGAGAAATTCGACAAGCGGACAACGCCTTACGGAAAGGAATATTACTGGCTTACTGGCGAATTCGTAAACCAGGACAATGGCGACGATACGGATGAATGGGCCTTGGCAAACGGCTATATTTCGGTCGTGCCGGTGCATTTCGACATGACGGCGCATTATGCGATACAGGAACTTAACACATGGAATCTGAATGAAAAAAATTGATTTGCTGATTGGCGTTTTTATTGGGGTTGCCGCTTCGGTGATTGGCAGTTTCATTTTTATCGAGGCGTTTACCAACTATGGCTTTATGGAAGGTATCAGCACGATACGCGCGCAGGGAAACCTGGGAAAGGGAATTACTTTGGGTGCCATTTTGAATCTGATTGTATTCTTTATTTTGCTCAAATTCGACAA
>DATHGE010000197.1:0-3225 GCA_035317805.1 Flavobacterium sp.
AGTACGGGCGGCGACGGCAACGACAAACAGGCCGGAAATAAAGGAAAAGCCAACGGCGACGCAAATGCGACCGGCTATAATGGCGGCGGCGGCTCGGGAACCGGAAGCGGCGGCGGAAACGGTTCGGGACAAGGACTCGGAACCGGCAGCGGTTACGGAAACGGCAATGGCGGCGGAACGGGGAACGGCAATGGAAATTACCAACTCGCCAACAGGAAAGCGCTCAGCAAACCGCAGCCAAGTTACCTTTGCGACGAAGAAGGCCTTGTGGTCGTACAGATTTCTGTCGATAAGAACGGACGTGTCATCAGTGCCAATCCGGGAATCCGCGGAACTACGAATGCCGCCAAATGTTTGCTCGACCAGGCCAAAATCGCGGCCATGAATACCAAATGGTCGGCGGATGAAAGCGCTCCTGACAAACAAGTCGGCAAAATCATCTACAGCTTTAAACTCACCGGAAACTAAATTCCAAATGACTTATTCCGAAACGGTCCACTGGATGTTCAACCAGCTTCCGATGTACCAGCAGCAGGGCGCTTCTGCGTATAAAAAAGACCTGACCAATACGATCCTGCTGGCCGATTATCTGGGCAATCCCGAAAAAAAACTCCAATTCATACACGTTGCCGGGACGAACGGAAAAGGTTCGACTTCGCACATGTTGGCTTCAATCCTACAGGAAGCGGGCTATAAAACCGGATTGTATACTTCGCCGCATCTCAAGGATTTCCGGGAACGGATTAAGATTAACGGACAAGATATTTCTGAAGATTTCGTACAGGAATTCATCGCGGCGCACAAATCTTTTTTTGAGTCGAATGACCTGAGTTTTTTCGAGATGTCGGTTGGTTTGGCTTTCGATTATTTCGTAACGGAAAATGTGGACATCGCTGTGATTGAAGTTGGCCTTGGCGGAAGGCTCGATTCTACGAATATCATCACGCCTTTGGTTTCCGTAATAACGAATATCGGATTGGACCATACGCAATTTCTGGGCAATACATTGGAATCGATTGCTTATGAAAAAGCCGGTATTATCAAACCGAAAATCCCGGTGGTGATTGGCGAATATACTTTGGAAACAAAGCCGGTATTTTTGGAAAAGGCCAAAGCCGAGAGCGCCCCCATTTACTTTGCCTCCGATTTGATTTCTGAAAATTATCCCTCGGCGTTGCTTGGGAATTACCAATTGCACAATAAGAAAACGGCTTTACAGGCGATCCGGATTTTGCAAAACGGAGGTGAATTTGACATTTCGGAAAACAACATCAAAGAGGGCTTTCTCAATGTTGTTAAGAATACCGGACTGATGGGCAGGTGGCAGCAGTTACGGGAAAACCCAACGGTTATCTGCGACACGGCGCACAATAAGGAAGGTTTGAAAATCGTGATGGAACAGGTTTCTGAAATGGAATTCGACCAGTTGCATATGGTGATTGGCGTCGTAAATGACAAAGATCTGGATGAAATTTTGCCCTTGTTTCCGAAAAAAGCACTGTATTATTTTTGCAGGCCGGATATTCCGCGTGGTCTTGACGCTGAAGTTTTACACCAAAAAGCGACGGCTTTCGGGCTGAACGGAAAAGTATTCGATTCTGTTTCAGAAGCTTACCAAAAAGCATTGGAAAATACGGCTAAAACTGATTTTATTTATGTCGGCGGCAGTACGTTTGTTGTCGCTGAAATTTTATAATAAGTAAGAAATTTATTTGCAGATATTAAAAAGTGGCTTATATTTGCAGCTCCAATTGAGGGCGATTAGCTCAGCTGGTTCAGAGCACCTCGTTTACACCGAGGGGGTCGGGGGTTCGAACCCCTCATCGCCCACAAGTTTAAAAAAGCCCGTTCGGGCTTTTTTTATTCACTAGTTAAACCTTTTTAAAATCATCTTTACGCACCGGTACCCGAGCGTTATTAAATTGAGTTTAAAGCTTTCACTATTCTTAAACATTTCACATTTACTGTTAGACCAAAGAAGTATCGGCCATTATTCACTACATTCACCATACTACGGCAAATAAGTATTCCTTGTATTTTCTTAAGAGCTAATTTCAAGCCTATATCCTTTGCCGCGTATAACAACAATTTTGATATTCGGATCAAATTCCAGTTTTTTTCTAAGTTTTGATATGAACATATCCAGACTGCGCCCGACAATAACACCGTCATCTTCCCAGATCTCTTTTTGCAGTCGGCTTCGCTCTATGGTCTCGTTGGGAGACAATGCGAAAATGAGCAATACACGGGTTTCCGTTCCGGTCAGGTCTATTGTCTTTCCATTTATGATGAGCTTCCTATTTTTCGCATCGAACAACACCGAGCCCAAAGTGAACATACTAGCATATTGACCGTCACGTAAAGCGCTGCGCGGTTTAACAGATCTCAAAAAAACAAAACCAACAAATGCTAAAAATGGCAGGCTGCCCAGAAGATATCCATTCTTTGCTGTATTTATTCCTGTCGGTTTGAATTTAATGTTGATCATGTAACAGGCGACGGGTTGTCTTCTTCCTATACAGGCTACAATATCATCTTTTTTATTTTTGGATATAGCGTATCCATAAGCTACACTGGAGTTGCCACAGTTCAGAACGTTAACAATATAATCACGTGCGAGGGGGTCTTTGGCCAACAAACGCCTGGTAGTATTCACCAGTGAATCCGGTTGAAAAGTAAGATCATTCTCAAACCTGATCTGGTATTCATTTTCTGCGATCTTTTTTACCGGGAGCACCCTTGATGTACTATCGCCCGACTGTAAAAGTAGTTCATGTCCGATCCTGCGGAGTAAAACTTCCCTTCTGGCAAAGTCAAAGTAGTCATTGCCGGTCATACTGAAAGCCGCACAGATTACAGAGATAAACGAGAGTAATATTAATCCGAACAGGTATTTGCGTTTTCTTGAGAGGAGATTTCGACTAAGATGCATCGTGTCAAGTTTTATTTACAAAGTTTACATTTTTATTTACAATCCAAATCTCTCAAGCCGAAAAATATCAAAGTAATTTCGCTGAATCAATTAGATATGATATGAAATCGCCACTAACAAAAAGTTTGTGCAAACAAATGAAATTCGCTGAACACCAATGAAAAATAATAGCTCAGTGAAGCAAACACCAATAAATAAAAGGTGACCCGAGCTTGCGAACTGGCGAAGCATACCATATATGA
Organism: Flavobacterium sp.; assembly: GCA_035317805.1. GTDB lineage: Bacteria > Bacteroidota > Bacteroidia > Flavobacteriales > Flavobacteriaceae > Flavobacterium. Next base: position 3,175 of record DATHGE010000197.1, read on the forward strand.
CCGCTAACAAATAAATTCTATATATATGAAAAATAAAAGAAATGTTTTGTA
>DATHGE010000198.1:0-20901 GCA_035317805.1 Flavobacterium sp.
TAACGGACAAAATGGGCAAGTGCTTGGCGTATCGGCCTCGGGAGATTACTCTTTCACCGCTAACTTTGGCAATTGCCAGTTGCCCTTGACCAGTAATACGGTTACCGTCAATGTGCTGACGCCATCGGTACATCTTACCGCACCATCACCCAATTTATTTTATTGCGGCGGTCCTGCTTTGCCGATCCATGCAGAAGGAGCAGTTAATTACACCTGGAGTCCGGCACAAGGTTTAAGTGCGACGACGGGCGGCACCGTTTATGCCAATCCAACAACCACAACCCATTATTTGCTGCAAGGAACCGACGCTAACGGTTGTATCGGCAATTATTCGTTTACCGTATTCGTTGATCAGCCTGCTCAGATTACGCTCAATACTGGCAACGCCTATATCTTACCGGGTCAGGCAATTTCTTTGATTGCGTCCGGCGGTTCAGGCAATTACACTTGGTCGCCGGCCGAAGGTTTAAACCAGACTTCGGGCAATACTGTTTTGGCATCGCCAACACAAACTACCGTCTATACCGTTCGGGGAATCGGATGCGACACGGAACAAACAGTTACGATTAATGTACTGCCCGAAACTTCTGCGACAGACAACGCGCTTGATTTTGACGGTTTCGATGACTATGTCGAAATGCCCGTACAAAGCCAGGGTATCAGCGGCACTTTTACGGTCGCATTTTGGGTAAAGCCAACGCATCCGACCAAGACTATGCATGTTTTTAATACCCGAAACGGTGCGAACGCCAATACATTCGACATTCAAATTAGAAATGGCAACCAGATTCATGGCGACATTGGCGACGGAACCAACTGGCTCACCACGAGTGCTGACGCGACATTTGCATACCAGGCCAACCAATGGATGCACATCGCTTATAAAATTACGCCCGGGCAATTTAAGATCTTCATCAACGGCAACCTGATACAAACCGGAAACTATCCGGGCACGGCCGTGCTGTACAACAACAGTTCGAATTTCATTACGCTGGGTAAAAACAATGATGAGAATACGCTGCTTCAGGGCACAATCGACGACCTGATGATTTCGACTTTTGATTTCCCCGATGAAATAATGGCCAATGCACCGCGTTCCGGAATCCCTGCCCCAATACGATACACATTTGATGCGGGTATTGCCGGCGGGTACAATCCTACTGTGACGCTGCTTAGCAATCAAAATGTGCAAAGCGGAATGCACGGGACGCTGCACAATTTTGCGCTCAACGGATTGAGCAGTAATTGGGTTATCGGGCAGAGCGTTCAACCGCAAACCATTTCAATGGCCGCACAAAGCAGTATTGTTTACGGCTCCACCTATAATCCGGGCGCGACGACAAGTTCAGGATTGCCGGTGACTTATTTTAGCACTGATCCGTCGATTGCTTCCGTTTTGGGAAATATATTGGAGATCCATAACGTCGGAACCGTTACGATTTTTGCCCAGCAATCCGGCAATGGGTTTTATAATGACGCCGAGCCAATGTCCCAACAGCTTACCGTTACACCAAAACCGCTCACGATTGCCAATGCAACAACACAAAATAAAGTATACGACCGCAATACATCGGCCACAATTTCGGGTATACTTTCGGGAATCGTCGGGACCGATGCTGTTTCGTTTACGGGAACCGGAACCTTTGCTTCATTCAACGTTGGCAATGCAATTTCGGTGAGCGGAACTGCGAGTTTAACCGGTTCCGATGCTTTAAAATATACGCTTACGCAACCCGCCGCACTTTTGGCCAACATCACGCCAAAAAATCTGACAATATCGGGTGCTTCCGCTGCGAACAAAGTCTATGACGGAACGACAGCGGCGATAATCAACAACGCAACCTTGAATGGCATAATCAGTCCTGACGTGGTTACGATCGCTTCGAACGCCGGGACTTTTGCTTCACCAAACGTCGGAAACTCGGTCGCGGTGACATCGCAGCTTACTTTGGGCGGTGCTACAGCAGCAAATTACTCGGTTACGCAGCCAACCGGATTGTCGGCTAATATCACGCCGTTGTCGCTAACGGCAACCATTTCGGGAACCGCGACCGTTTGCGCCGGACAAGAGGCCAATTTGCAGGTTGCAATAAATGACACCGGCCTATTCACTGTAATGTATACGGATGGCACACTCATTTATACTGCTAATAATTACAGCAGCGGCAATAATATTACTGTGGCACCGACAGCAACTTCTGTTTATACATTGGTTTCGGTGACGCGAAATAACGCACAGGTATCAGTAAACGGATCGGCAACGATTACCGTCAATGCGTATGCAACTTATTATGCCGACGCCGATAGCGATGGATTTGGTAATAGCGCCGTAACAGCGGCTGCCTGTACAGGCGCGCCGGTTGGATATGTCGCCAACAGCACCGACTGTAATGATGCCGATAACACCAAACACGCAACATTCTCATTCTTCGTCGATGCCGATGGCGACGGATTCGGATCAACGACTGCTTCTATGCAATGCGCGGTAAACGCAACGACTCCACCAACAGGATATTCAGTAAACAGTACCGATTGTAATGATTCAAATGCTACCGCTCATCAAACCTTTGCGTTCTATACCGATTCAGATACTGATGGTTACGGAACGGGAAGTTCAGTTAGCCTTTGTACGGCAAGCGGAACAACTGCGCCGTCAGGATATTCAGTAAACAATACCGATTGTAATGACTCAGACGCTGCCGCACATCAAACCTTTGCGTTCTACACCGATTCAGATCATGATGGTTACGGAACAGGAAGTTTAGTCAGCCTTTGTACGGCAAGCGGAACAACTGCGCCGTCAGGATATTCATTGAACAATACCGACTGTAACGACAATAGTAACGCTGTTCACCTGACCTTCCAATTCTATGCGGATGCCGATGGCGATAGCTACGGGGCGGGCAGCTTAATTGCTGTTTGTACGGCAAGCGGGACCATTGCACCAGCTGGATATTCATTGAATAACACAGATTGCAACGACGGCGACAACACCGTTTACCAAAGCGGGACTTTCTTTGTCGACGCCGACAACGACGGTTACACGACCGGCACTACCGCTGTAGTCTGCTACGGCGCCGCAGACCCTTCGGGATATGCCGTGGGCAATATCGGGATCGACTGTAACGACGCCGTTGCTGCGATCCATCCGAATGCGACGGAAGTTGCCTACAACGGAATCGATGACGACTGCGACGGATTGACCGATGAAGGTTTCCCGCAGATCACGACATCGCTTTTGGCTTCCGACTGTAATGCGACACTCGCTTCGATCGGATCACTTATCGGAATCACGACACTTGCTCCGGGTAACCTTTACACGGGCTACAGGATCCGTGCGACATTGGGATCGCAGGTCCAGGTGATCGAGAAAAACGTCCCGCACTTTACCATGCAGGAATTCGCCTCCTACGCTTATGCGACGACCTACACGATAGATATCCAATTGCAGAGAAACGGTGTCTGGTTAGGCTATTATGGCCCGACCTGCCAGGTCTCGACCCCTGCGATCCTTGCGGAGAACGGCGCGGCCCAGGTCTCCCCATCGCAATGCGGCATCGTATTGCCTAAGATCAATACGCTTATCGCGACCACAAGCCTGGCCGGTGTCACCGGATACCGTTTCCGCGTGACCAACCTTACCGATGTTTCAGGCCCGAATGCGGTCCAGACCATCGACCGTACGCAGAACTGGTTCAGCCTGCAGATGCTGGCGCGTTACAACTACGGGACGACCTACAGGATAGAGGTTGCCGTTAAATCGGGGACCGGAGCCTTCGGAGGTTTCGGATCGCCATGTGAGGTTTCCTCGCCGGCTGCGCCTTCATTGGTTAACTGCGGCGGAATCGTTGCCAGTGGAACGGCCTATATTTCGGCCACAAGCGTAGCCGGTGCCACACAATACAGGTTCCAGATCACAAGGCAATCAGATTTGGCCTCGGCAACAATCGACAGGAGCGCAAACTATTTCACCTTCAATGCGGTTCCGGCAGCGATTTCGTCACCGGGCGTATTGTATTCGGTCAGGGTTGCGGTGATGTCGGCAGGGACCTGGTCCCCGTTCGGGGATGCGTGCGAGATCACTTCCCCTGGAACTGCGGCAAGGTTTACAACAGCTGCACCAACAAACGAATCGACAGTCTTCAAGGCTACCGCTTACCCTAACCCGTTTACTTCGGAATTTGCAATCGATGTTACGGCTACGACTGTAGAAAATGTAGAAGTGAAAGTGTATGATATGGTCGGAAAACTGGTTGAATTGAGATCGGTCAACGCTTCCGAACTTAATACGCAAAAAATCGGGCAGCAATATCCATCGGGTGTTTACAACGTGATTGTAAGCCAGGGCGGTATCGTGAAGACACTTCGGGTGATCAAGAGATAATATTCCTGCAGCCTTTTTAAAAACCTTCCTCAGCAATGGGGGAAGGTTTTTTTATTCATCCTGTATCGGTCTTATTTTCAGGAGAAAAGTTTCATTAACAATAGCTTAATAAAACTGAATTTTTCTATATTTACGTTTATAAAAATGAATCCAATGAAAAAACTTTACGCACTAATTACGCTTTTCCTGATTTGCGGCACTGCAACATCCCAGAATGTCATTTTTTCCGGAACGGGTTTCAAAAACGAACTTCTGGGCTTACCCACTGGTGAAACCTGTGCGTTAAATGCCTTGGGAAATCCAATGATTGTAGATATAAACGGCGACAATCAGATTCAGCTTTCTGAAGCTTTAAATGTTTATGGCATTCAAATCCATCTAACAAGCCACATCGATAATTTGGTGGGACTTGAGAACTTCACCAACCTAAAGACATTGAATTTTGATAATTGCCATCTCACAACTTTCAATTTCCCACAATTGGTCAATCTCGAGGTGCTGAGTTGCCAAAATAACAGTTTGACTAACCTGGATTTAACTATCTATCTAAATCTGAAGGTAATGGGCTGCTCGGGCAATGCTTTAACTGTTCTTACCTCTAACAGTGTCAGCCATTTCGAGTTTTTCGATTGTTCATATAACAACCTGACGAATCTGGAGATTAATAACGCCATTCCGAATACTGCTGCAATGCCATGGTATTTTGACTGCAGTAACAATCAGATTGAAAATCTTACTTTATCAGGAAACTTTGGAGACATTCTTTGTGGATCCAACCAACTTATTACACTTGATCTTCGCAATTGCCTTTTTGAAAGCGTGAGCTATGCCTACAATGAACCGCTGACCTCAGCGATTTTTAAAAATGGGCAAGACAATACTTTAGAGGGCAATTTCAACTTCGGGATTACGAATGAAGGTACGCCAAATCTGCAATATGTCTGTGTAGACGAAGGTTTTGAAATGCAATATATCCAGGACGATACTTTTTTCCAGACTTTTAACTGGACAATCAACTCCGATTGCTTTGCCTTGCCCGGCGAAGAAACGCAGACTTTTGATTCTATTGCACAAAATGCTGCTGTTTGCGATGGCAGCCAAGCGACATTTACCGTTTTCGGATTGGTGCCTGAAAGTACGTCAACGCTCGAATACAAAATTGCCGCTGGACCTGCGCAATCTGTAATGGGAGTCGGGGCCGATTCGTTCGGATCTGCAACTTTTCAAGTCCCGCTGGCTATTGCAGACAACGGTCAGTTGCTAACTTTGCTTTCAGTCACGAGAACAGATGCCGCCGCACCGATATTGAACCTTTCTGAAAACAATACTGTGGCTTTATTGGTAAATGCGAACGCGATTTATTTTGCCGATACGGATGCCGATGGTTATGGAAATGCGGCCGTTTCCCAAACGGCATGTGCTGCAGTGACAGGTTACGTCCTTGACGATACCGATTGTGATGATAACGTTTTCGCTATTAATCCGGGCCACGTAGAAGTATTTTTTAATGGTGTGGATGACAATTGTGACGGAAACTTTGATGAGGGCAACCAGATTACGACTTCATTATTGGCTTCTGACTGTAACTCAACGTTGGCAGCTATCGGTTCGCTGGTAGGTATCCAGACGATTGCTCCGGCAGCTACCATCACGGGATGGAGAGTCCGTGCAACAAATGGTGCGCAGGTACAAGTAATAGAAATAAATGTTCCGCACTTTACGATGCAGCAATTCGCTTCTTATGCCTATGCCACGACTTACACGATCGATATCCAGTTGCAAAGAAACGGCGTTTGGTTAGGCTATTATGGCCCGACCTGCCAGATCTCAACCCCGGCCATCCTTGCGGAAGGCGGAGCGGCCCAGGTTTCACCATCACAGTGTGGAATCGTATTGCCTAAGATCAATACTTTGATCGCAACTACAAGCCTGGCCGGTGTCACCGGATACCGTTTCCGCGTGACCAACCTTACAGACCCGTCAGGGCCTAACGCGGTCCAGACCATCGACCGTACGCAGAACTGGGTCAGCCTGCAGATGCTGGCGCGTTACAACTACGGGACGACCTACAGGATAGAGGTTGCCGTTAAATCGGGAGCAGGAGCTTTCGGCGGATTCGGTTCGCCATGCGAGGTTTCCTCACCGCCTGCGCCTTCACTGGTTAACTGCGGCGGAATCGTTGCCAGCGGAACGGCCTACATCTCGGCTACGAGCGTAGCAGGGGCGACACAGTACCGATTCCAGATCACGAGACAGTCTGATCTTGCATCGTCTACAATCGACAGGAACGTGAACTATTTCACTTTCAACTCTGTTCCGGCGGCGATTTCATCTCCGGGCGTGTTGTATGCGGTTAGGGTTGCTGTTTATACAGCCGGGACATGGTCTCCGTTCGGGGATGCCTGCGAGATCACTTCTCCGGGAACTGCTGCACGGTTTACAACAGCTGCACCAAGAAAAGAATCGACAGCATTCAAGGCTACGGCTTATCCAAACCCATTTGTATCCAACTTTGGAATCGACGTGACCACGTCAAGCGATGCCAACGTACAGGTGAAAGTTTACGACATGCTCGGCAAACTGATCGAGTCAAGAGAAGTCAAGGTATCCGAACTCGATGCTCAGAAAGTGGGCGACCGATATCCATCGGGAGTTTACAACCTAATTGTAAGCCAGAGCGATATCGTGAAAACACTTCGCGTGATCAAAAGGTAAATTTAAAACGGCCTTAAGGTAGAATCTAAACAGTTTTAAACTTTAATTCGATGACAATCGTGCTTCCGGACGTCCGTCATTGCGAGGAACGAAGCAATCCCACGACGTTACCGTAAACATGATGAGATTGCTTCGCTGCGCTCGCAATGACGCCAGCGAAGCAATCTTCTCTTCGCAATGAGACAGGCTGTCACCTGTCACCAAACACGATATAGGCAAAATACCTTTTCTAACTAGGGATTTCCCTATAAAGGCAGCCGCGATTTGGATTATTTTTGAGAAAGAAATAAAACGAAAGCATATTATGGATCGAAGCTGTATGAACACAATTATGATAATTTATAGTATAATGTTAATAAAATTAACAATATAAATATCAAAGTAATATATAATTACATATATTCGTTTCAGGTTTGCCAGAACCTTTTTTTAAATACCACACTTTTACGGAGATCTGTTGGCAGGAATTGCAACAGAAATCAGCTTTGAATTCCCGGAAATCCCCCAATTCGGCGAATTAATTTTTCTAAGTTTTGATTTACATATTTCTTAAATGAGATAAATGCTCAATTTCAGGATGTTCATTAGAATTATCTGTGATGCATTGTCGAGTAGATGGCTAATGTAATATTACCCTGTGTTTTTAAACGTATTAAAAAATAAATAATATGGCAAGCAATACTAAACTCCAACCGCCACCATTTCGAAAACTTAAGGGTTATGCTTTTGACCCTTCACTATCCTTAAAGCTGGATACTGCCTTTATCAATAACATGGTCTATAAAGTACCTTGGGAAACTTTAACCCCGGGACCTTGTGGTGAATATCTTGAAGTAATGGATTTCGACCCGACTACCAAACAATTCTACCTGGCCGCAGAACTCGACAATGCATATTTGCTTGCACAAGACGGACATGAACCCAGTGAAAGTAATCCGCAGTTTCACCAGCAAATGGTATACGCCGTCGCCATGACCACCATCAAAAACTTTGAGAATGCGCTGGGCAGGCAAGTCTTTTGGAGCGCCCGCAATGCTAAAGGCAAAGATTCCAAAGGCAAAGAGATTGATGATTTTGTTCCAAAGCTTCGGATTTATCCACATGCCTTTCGCGATGCCAACGCGTATTATAGTCCCGACAAGAAAGCTTTACTATTTGGATACTTCTCAGCAACACCGGCAAATGAAACTCTACAGATGCCCGGCTCGTTAGTCTTTACATGTCTTAGCCATGATATCATCGCCCACGAGACCACCCACGCCATACTCGACGGGATGTTCAGCAGGTACATCGAAGGGACAAATCCCGATGTGCTCGCATTCCATGAAGCCTTTTCAGATATAGTGGCGCTTTTTCAGCATTTTACCTTTGCCGATGTACTGAAAAATCAAATCGCTAAAACCAGGGGAAGCCTGGACGAACAAAATATTCTCGGACAACTGGCACAACAATTCGGAACCGCAGTCGGAAGCTATGGCGCCCTAAGGGACGCAATCGGATTTATTGGCGACGACAAGCAATGGCACTACAAAGAACCCAACGGAGAGGAATACCAGACTGTTTTTGAACCGCATGCACGGGGATCGATATTGGTATCGGCAGTTTTCGAAGCATTCCTTACGATTTATAAAAACAGGGTGGCCGACTTGCTGCGAATCGCAACAAACGGTTCAGGCATTCTCCCGCAAGGGGAATTGCAACAGGATTTGGTCAATCGCCTTGCGGATGAAGCGGCAAAATCCGCATCGCATGTCCTTAAGATGTGCATCCGGGCACTCGATTATTGCCCACCAACCGACATCACTTTTGGCGATTACCTGCGCGCAATTATCACCGCTGATGTAGATTTGGTCCCTGATGACCGACAATATTATCGGCTCGCTTTTATAGATGCTTTCCGTAAACGGGGCATTTATCCGGCCGGAGTACGAAATCTCTCTATCGAGAGTCTGTGCTATCAGGAAATCGACAACAGTCCTTTTAACGGATTATTCGGAATCCTCACTGACTCTCTGCGTTCTTATAGAAAAGACATAAGTTATGAAAAATCGCGCCGCAGGCTGTTTGAGATAACAAGGGATTACGTCGCTGGATCCGATCGCGAAATGGGCCTCCATAAAAGACTCTTTACTAAATTCCTGGATTCCCCCGAGTTTGAGAATTTGACTGGCTTGGTGATGTCGGGTGGCTGGAGAGAACTCGGAATACGGACTTCGGACGCCTACAATCAGAAAATACCATCATTGGAAGTACATTCACTCAAACTAGCGTCAAGGTCCGGCCCCGGAAATATCCAACGCAACCAGATTATCCTGACCCTCATGCAACGTGCGGACATCGCAAAGGTGACCAATAAAACCGTAACGCCGGTAAACGGCGACGCGTCTCCATTAGACAAAGATCATTTTGTCATGCGCGGCGGATGCACGCTCATTTTTGATCTCGATACCCTGGAGTTAAAATATGCGATCAGCAAGCCTTTATTGGACATGAGGGCATTGAAAGACAATAAATACAGGATCGACCATTCAAGGGCGCTTTCCATCTTCAATTATCTTAATGATAGCCCTGTACACAATGATTATACGGCTTACTTCTCTCAAAAAGACCATCCTTCAGGAAACGAGCCATTTGCCTTTTTACACAACCATTAATCTAAAAGTGATGCCAGATAACAACCAACAAAATACAATTGATTCCGTGCTTGTAAGAATGTACAGGGCAGGGACAGGTGACTTCTTTGTACTCAAAATGAAGTCCGCAAACGGCAATTTCAACATGATGATTGACTGCGGCTGTATAAAGGCAGGCAGGAAAACTTTTGAACCACTCTTAGCAGATCTCGCAGTATTTACAGAAAACACAATTGATTTACTCATAGTCACCCATGAGCATGCCGACCACATCAACGGCTTCCAATACGCAGGCGACTTATTTAAGGACATCAGGATAAAAAAGCTTTGGCTGTCATGGACCGAGGACGATACCGACGCCTTCGCAAACAAACTGCGAAAGGAAAATACCAAAATCAAGGTCGCACTCCAAAACGCCGCGGCAAAATTAACTGCGCTCAAGAAAGATAAATACTACGAAGCTTTTTTCAAACACGACCCGGCGCTCAACGCCAAAGTCGCCAAACAGGAGTACTTTATAGATTCGGTAGGGGAGCTGAGTGCGCTCAATTCCCTTCCGGCGGATGCAGATGATAAGATTCCGACGATGTACGATATGCTACTCGAAAAGAAAGTCATCAACAATACGACTGTAGTAGAATTTCTTTCACCGGGCGATATCAGGGAAAATCTGGAAGGGGCTTTGGGGATGCGTTTTTATGTTTTAGGGCCGCCACGTGATGAACAAGCACTTGGCCTTGAAGAGAAGGCTGGCGAAGGCTACCATAGAAGGGAACAGAAAAGTACGGTCGACTTTTCATTCATAAACGCATTGGTAAATGATGTGGATGCTGCAGATTTCTCACCTTTCGACCCTGCCTACAATTGCGCGCAGCCGGAAAATAAGGCTGCTTATGAGGATCCCGACAACCAATGGCGCAGCATCGACCATGACTGGCTCTATTCATCGGGAAGTTTAGCGCTGCGCTTTCAGAAAAGCATTAACAATACCAGTCTGGTACTGGCGATACAATTTTTAGACAGTGAAAAAGTATTGCTGTTTCCCGCAGATGCAGAGTATGGAAACTGGGAAAGCTGGCAGGCCGTAAAATTCAAAACAACAATCAAAGGCGAAATCAAAACTGTAGGAGCCGAATACCTTCTCAACAACACGGTATTCTATAAAGTAGGCCACCATCTTTCGCAAAACGGATCGTCAAAAACGCACGGCATAGAAATGATGCTGCAGGATGACATGGCAGCAATGGCTACACTCGACTTTAAGAAAATTAATTCCGGCTGGCTCAATACCATGCCCAATGACGAGATCGGTGCCGAGCTCCTCAAACGGACCAAAGGAAAAATATTTTTCGTCGGAGACTACGAGAAAATATTGAAAAATATTGCCACGGGCAGGGTACAGATAAAAGCACAGGACCTGCAAACGGCAAAAGACTTAAACCGTCCTTTCACAGGGAAGTTTTATATCGATTATGAAGTAGATGGCTTACTATAATAAGCCTAAATAAAACCGAACAAATGAATAAGAAAACCTCACTCGTATTAATAATTGGTTGGTTGCTGATTTTTTCATCAATTGTTGCTTACTGCGCTTATGGTATGATTGATCGGGGATTAACAAAGCCCTTTGAGCCTTTCCTGACGATGCTCAATTGTGTCCTGATTGGCGGGGCAGGTGGCGCCATGTATTGTTTGCGGGGAATTTACCGCAATTATTCCAAAAACAAAAGCCTGGACAATGTGTGGATACCGTGGTATTTTTTGCGTCCCATAGTAAGTTTGTTTTGTGGCGGTGTCGCCTTCCTGTTCCTAAAGGCCGGATTGCTTTTATTGGAGGCCGAAAAGCCGCAGGATACTTCCAATCTTGGGTTCTATGCATTTGCACTTATCGCAGGAATGAATGTAGACAATTTCATAAAAAAAATTGAAGAGATTGCCGAAACGACATGGGGCATCCATAAAAGCCGGGCATCAGATACTGATGATACACTGGCTGATACCGACAAAAAAAAGACGGGCAACTGAAAACCATCTAACAATTCATAAATGAGCAATTTTTTAACTTCGAAATTTACATTTTACAGGGCAGGACAGGGGTCTTTCTATGCCGGACGCATTTATGACAGGAACAGAAGCTCATGCTATACGGTTGTTTATGATTGTGGCACAAGCCAGTTTATTGCAGGACATACGAAATCATTAAACAACGAGATAGACGATTTCAGGGAAAATACACTTCCTTGTTATCCCGATGGTGTAATCGATCTGCTGTTTATTTCACATCTTGATTTTGACCATGTTTCCGGAATCCGGAAATTGCTTAACGAATTTGTGGTAAAGAAAATCGTAATCCCGTACTTCCCCGAATCAATACGCAAATATTCACTTCTTTCCTATAGCGAGGAGGTGGCAGAAGCGGAATTTAGTTTTGAAGAGTACGCATCATTTATCGACAATCCATACCGCTATCTTTCAGGCGACGGAAGAAGGGAAATATACATCGTGCTTGATGAAGAAACAGGGGAGTATAATCCAAACGAGAATCCCGGTGACGAAGTGGGCATTTTTCCTGCGGGGACAATTTCAGGTACACTTGTAAATGAACTTTTTAACCTGTCAGGAGTTTACACCTACAAAAACAACCTTCAGTTCTTTATCAATACAAAGTGGGAGTTTACAACCTATTTCAAATCAGTTTCTGATATTCAATATCAAAAACTCCAAAAGAGTATTAATGCCATTATTGGCCAGCCTGAAAGCCATATTCTGGATTTAACGGAAATCCGGAACATCATCATATCAAATCGAAAAAAAGCACACGAATGCTATGTAAAATGCTTACCCGATATCAATTGTTTTGGTTTGGTGCTTTTGCACGGACCGACAAATTATAAATATTTAGAAGGTAAACTTTCCTTTTTCAATCTGCTTAACCGGTACAGTATCAATCCGTACGAAAGTATGTTTCGTAATGGCGGCAACAGATCTTCACCAAATGACAAATTTTTAGGAACGCTGTTGATGGGCGATACCTCCCTGAAACCGGAAAACAACCCCGTCGATTTTCCGGCACAGTTCAGAGAAAAAGTCAAGTCACTGCATATTTTTCAGGTGCCGCATCACGGATCGGAAAAAAATTGGGATTATCAGGTATATGAAGAGCTCCTTATGACGCAGTACTATCCTTATCCCTATATCGTAAACGTATGCAATTTCGGATACGGCAATAAGTTCGGCCACCCCGGACACAGGATTTTGGAAAGTATCGGTTCCAATTTGATCTTAAACTCGCAATTCCTGAGATTCAGCTATAAATACAAAATCCACTATTGACAACCCATCAAAAACCAAACGGACTCTATTTTTTATTAATAACAATACCCTAAAAAGCAAGATTATGGATAAAACACTAAGGCTGATATTATGCTACATTCTTTTTATGGCCTGCAGCATCTGCAACAGCCAGGTTACCAATACTGATTTTGGAACACAGACATCGAAAGAAATCGACTTGCCCAGCGAGTTCAACACAGTCATCAATGTGGAAATGCAAAGGATGATGGCCAAAGAGGAGAGAAATTTTTTTCAGGAAAACAACCCCGATGAATCTTTCTGGATTGACTCAAAACCCCTGAAATGGAAAGTGAAAAAAGACACGGCCAACAAATTAGAAATTACGGTAATCCCGATGAAACCCAATCGTTTCTACAGGATCAGGGTTTCCTACTACAGCACCAATACGATGTATGCCATCATGCGGATGATCGACAAGGAAGGTATTGACAACTGGTATACTGCCCCAAAAAACTGGATGAAGGCTGTCGATTTGCTGGATTTGAGGTACAAACAATTTACATTCGCCTACGTTCCAAGTTACGAAGAAGTTCAAAATTTCAAAGCCGGACTTGATGCGTTTAAGCTGAATAGTTTAGATGATGCCCAAAAAGCAAAATTAAAGGAACATGCGCTGAAATGTTTCAGGAACCTTAACTTTAAAAGTTCGGAAATCGATAATAAAAAACTGGCCGACTATGCCAACCTGATCTACAATGCGACGTCCATTGGACAGGCAGAGTTGCTTGCATTGGAAGACATGGTAATAAAAGTGAATGATTACCAGGGCATTTATGACTTTTATGCGGAGTATTTCAAACCGTATCTGGCCAATCATGAATTTGATTCACAAGATTATATCGCCTTTTTTAATCGTTCCGTCCTGGCGAAAGAACTATCGGTTACTGGGTCTGACCTGATACCCAACTATCTTTATGTAATAAAAGAGGAAATCCTTTATGCGGAAACGGCCACTTCCACTTTTGCGGAGACCTTTGAGAAAAGCTACAAGCGTGCAATTGTTGCCGACTTCGGATATGTAGCGTTTGCCAATTTTGATGACGACCTTACCGGTGGGAATTTATTCCTCGGAATTAATATACAGTTGCAACCGGTCAATAAGAATACGCCACTTCGGCTTTCCGCATTAACTTTTGGGCAACGGGTTTCCATCCACACGGGCTTCCTGATCAATTCGCTTAAGAAAGATTATGTGCGGGAAGATTTCTTTAAAGACAATTCGCTGCTGCTGGGTGCCAGTTATAAAATACTCGCACAGGCGTTAAGGATTAATCTGGGAGGGGTATTTTATAAAAAGATCGATCCTTTAACTGCTTCCAAAAAAGTGGCTATCCAGCCTTACATCGGATTGTCAATCGATCTGGAAATCAGGGCATGGCTCATACAGACGTTCCCATCACTAACAACCATATTTTAAAATTAAAATCATGAAAAATAAATTATTACTCCTGCTGCTGATTTGCTGCTGTTCCTGTGAAAAAGAAACCGAAACTGATTTCAGCGATTACAACAACGTAATGTCTGTATATGTTACCGATGACAACGCGCTGGGGAACGGTGTGGAAAAAGTGCACGTGGTGGCCGACTTCCGTTCAGACTTCAATACCGAAACGGATTCAAAGGTTAGCTTCCAGATTTACAAGGAGACCCTCGAGACACAAACGGGCGACATCCGCCAGGTCGACAACAAAAAAACTGCCGAGATATTCATTACCCACGATAAGGTAGAACAGCTTTTGGTTAAAGCGGTCATTACCATCAACGGAGTGGAAATTTCGAAAACTGTGTTTGTCAATTTCAGGGATGCACGGCCCGAGTTTATCAATGTCCATACCGACGACTTATTGATCGAGCCCGAGAATTTCAATTTGCTCGATATTACTACAGAAACCACACGGCTTTCGGGTAAAGTAAGCCGCAATATCCTCGTTACGACCGAAGTAAGGGATGTAGACTTCCACAAATTGGGTATTTTCAGCAACTATCAGGACAGGACGGATGCCGATGGAAAAGTGAAAAACAGATTTACGCTGGGTCCCGATACCTACGTAGGGAAATTGTACATCATTTCGCGGACGCTTAATGAACTGGATGAAGAAATTCGCGATACCGCGATTGTCTATAGTCAAATACCGGAATAATTATTAACCTAAATTTTATATTATGAAAACTTTTAAAAAAAGAATTGAAGAATTACCTAATGAACTTTTTGTTGAATTACAGGCAGTAGTAGATAAATACAACGAACAGAAGGACATAAAGATTACTAATGTGAAGTTTAATCTGATAAATCCGCCTGAACATTTCATTTCATTGAGACCTACTGGCAACATTAGAGAATTTTCTTGTTACAGGACACCCTCGGGAAGAGTAGTATGCCGATAAAAGAATAATCAAAACCAACTTCATGAAAAATCTAATCTTAACACTGATCGCCATACTTCCTGTATTAACCTATGGCCAGACCGCCGCCCAATACACCGAAAGGGCCGGAAACGAAATAGTTACGAGAGATTACAATAAAGCAATAGCGGATTGTAATGCTGCACTGGCCAGAGATAACAATTTCGGGATGGCCTATTTTTACAGGGCCATCGCCAAAAGCAAATTCCCCGAACGTTACGATGAGGCTATGGCCGACTTTAACAAAGCTGAATCCCTTGGTCTAAATAACGGCAACTACTATTTTGAGAGGGGCAAAGCAAAGATAACAGGAAAAGACTTTGAAGGTGCTATTGCTGATCTTGACAAGGCGATTGCACTAAATCCATTGCCCGATTATTTTTATCAGCGCGCGCGGGCAAAATCGTATCCTTCAAAAACCTATCCGTATTTGGTCGATTATGCGGCAGCAGATGCCGACTTTAATTCGGCAACTGCAGCTAACCCCGCTGGTTTTGATTACGTAAAAGAAGCGGAAAACAAGAAAAAAGAAGGCGATGTTGCCGGCGCAATGCTGTATTTAAGTAAGGTCGCAGTTACAAAAGCTACAGCAATTGCATGGGATAGTCTTGCCATGCAAAGGATAAAACTATACGACTTTACCGGTGCAATCGCCAATTTAGACAAGGCAATAACACTCGATGCGAATTTTGCACAAGCCTATTATGACAGGGGATTTGCGAAAAGCCAAAACTACGATGAGATTGCCGGACAGAGTGATTTTATCGGGGCGCATACAGATTATGATATGGCCATCAGTATCGACCCCATGGTAGATGTAAAATATGAGCGCGGCTATGCAGGGGCATACAAATATGATTACAATAAGGTTATCGTTAGTTGTTCGAAACTTATTGCATCCAACAGGACCTCATCAATAGCCTATTACCACCGTGCAACAGCCAAATACCGGCTCGGAATGTATGAGGCAGCAATCAAGGATTTTGACAAGGCAATTGAATATGGAGCCAGCTTCGACAAATATTTTAACCGCGGGCTCGCAAACGAAAAGGCAAACCGGGATAAAGAAGCGATTGCCGATTATACCAAAGCCATCACCATGTCGCTTGCAATAAAAAAGCCTTTTCCGGTTGCGTATCTTCGAAGAGGCCTGGTCAAAAAGAAACTGGCGGTAGCCACAAATGGTAAAAAAGTACTCCCCGATAAGGCGCACAAGACAATCGATGACGGCTGCTCAGATTTAAACGAAGCCGCAAATCTCGGCCATCCGGATGCAAAAAATGCTTACCTGAAAATGTGCAATCCGTCTTAAATGAAACTTTGTTTTTGTAAAAGCCCATCACACAGATGGGTTTTTCTATAACGTGCCAGTTCTTTAAAATCCTGCAAGACCAAAACGGCACGATTAAATCTATTTCCCTTGGCAGTTTAAATTTAACTTCATATACTTGCTGAACATTAGCAGCAAATACCACTTCAGCTGCATCATTAAACACCATACCACGGATAACTCTATCCCATTTCTAAAAACCAAATATTAATGACAGCCACTAAAAGTATACAAATTCCTGAAACACAAAACAGTGTCAGGAATTAAACGATAGTACCGACTGTATCCAAAGTATAAATTTTGTAAGTATAATTTTTAATGGTAAGTTTGATGACTTACCCCTGCAGTAATAAATGGCAAACGAAGCGCATGCAAGAATCAAAATAAACCAACTGCTAACAGAAGCAGGTTGGCGTTTCTTTGATGATGAAAATGGCAAAACCAATATACTACTCGAAAAATCACGTAAAAATTACCCAAAACGAAATTGATGCATGGGGAAACGATTACGAAAAACTAAAAGCGATACTTTAGATTTTTTACTTGTCGATAGTAATAATAAGCCTATATGCATTTTAGTGGCGAAGAAAGAAAGCTTGCATCCAGAATGGTTTTAAAACAAAAGCCGATAAATTTACAAGAGTAAAACTAAAAGAATGATTGATTTAATTATGGGTTTAGGATTAGCAAATAACTTAATAATATCATCTAATAATTCTGACTCATAATGACATTATGGAAACTAGGGTGTAGGTGGGGAAAAAATTACCCACCATTATTTTATGATTTTATTAAAGCTGAAAACATCGTCATTAGCTCAATTGGTCAACCATATCAGATAGATGACTGGATATTAGTGGCCAATGGGCATAGTATATTAGCATTTGCTAAAGTATTGGAAACTCTAAGTCCCAGCACAAATTTTCGAGTATATAAAGATCAATTTTTAAAACATAAAATTCCCTACAACAACACAGTCACCATCGCTAAAGCCGATTGGATAATTTTAGATTCGGTTGACAGATTTGATTATGTCCTTCAGCAGGGTATTTGCAAAGTCCATCAAAAAGAAATTATCGCTACGTTTCATAAATTATTAAATAAGTACCAGAAAAAGTTAAAAATCACTTCCATGATAAATTTACTCGCCTATAAAAAGCAAATCATACTCCAGGGCCCTCCCGGTACCGGAAAAACAAAGCGAGCAAAAGAATTAGCGGGAGCTATTATTGGAGAGACACAACTTGAAACTGTCATACCTCATACAATAACCAAAAAAGATATACAGGATACGCTCACAATAGATTTAATAATTAATAGTGTGACAGCAGGGAGCGACTATAAAATTAAAGAAATTAATAACAATAACGTAAAAGTCGAATTAACAGGAGGAACATCTTATTTACCTAGTTATACAGAAATTATAAAGTGGTATGCCAATCAGAAATGGGACAAAGGACAGCAGGTAGGTGGCACGGATCCTTATGCTGCGGCAATAGCAAAATACATATATCAAAACATTAAGACTGGGGGTACTATTGCTGCCGAAGATTCGGAACAATATAAATTGATTCAATTTCACCCTTCATATTCTTACGAAGATTTTGTACGAGGTATAACAGCAAAACCAACTGAAAGCGGCGAAGGAATATTATATGAAGCAGAAAACAAGACATTAGCTGCATTTGCAGACAAAGCTTTACACAATTATTTAGACAGCAATAAAAAACCGGAAGAATTATCTGAAGAAATTTGGTTGGAAAATGCTTTCAGAGACTTTGTTGTATATATAGCAGAACAATTGGACAAAGGCCCAATAACATTATCCGAAAAAGTGAACTTAATTGGACTTGATCATGATGCTTTCCGATATAAAGGTGAAACTGGCTGGTCTAAATACGGCAATAGGATGTTATTTGAAGACATCAGACAATCATATTTGGATAGAAATTCAGAACGCCAGGATTTAGTAAACAATGATAAGCTCGCAGGTTTGGCAAACTGGCATGCAACTTATTACTTGGCAGTACTCAACATGTTTAAGGACTATTTAACAGAAAAAGAAAATGTGTTTGTTGAAAACCTATTACAAAAAACACCCCTTAAGAATTATGTATTAATTATTGATGAAATCAATCGTGCAAATCTTAGTTCTGTTTTAGGAGAGTTAATCTATGCGCTTGAATATAGGGGAGAAAAAGTAGAAAGCATGTATAGTGTAAAAGGCAAAAATGATTTAATCTTACCACCAAATTTATTTATCATTGGGACTATGAACACCGCAGATCGCAGTATAGGTCACATTGATTATGCAATTCGAAGAAGATTTGCCTTTGTTGATGTTCGGGCAGAGGATTTGACTAAAGAATTGGGTACTGATTTTAAAACGGGCTTGTTTGAAAAAGTTTCGGCACTATTTGATCATAAAACTAATTTATCACGAGAATTTAACCCTCTCGAAGTACGATTAGGACATTCTTATTTCATTCAACAATATGAAAAAGATAACAAAGGAAAAAATATAACAGAAAAACCCTATGATTTTGAACTCAGACTCGAGTACGAAATTAAACCTATCCTCTTAGAATATGTAAAGGACGGTATTCTTATAGGCGAAAAAGAGAACAAAACCATAAGTGAATATATCACATCTCTATCTAACTAATATTGGAACTGTTAATTACAGAACATAGAAGAAAAGAACTTATTTCACTAATTGTCGAAAATGAGTTAGCGATCAATACACAGGAATTTTTGGCATATGCAACTGTAAAACCAAGATGTTTTAGTAACAGCCGTCAAAAAAATATTCCATATTATAAATTGCATAATTCTGGAAATAAGATTGAATTTGAGGCAGATTACTACATTGGTATTGATTGGATTATTCCAAATAAAAAATACGTTTATGTAGCCCCCAAAATAAATACTTTACTAATTGAAAAGTTTAAACGGCAAACTGAAAGCGAATATCATTTTGATATTGATGAAGAAAATAAGCATGAACTTGATGAACGAATTGAATTCGCCGAGTTGAATTATCTGAAAATGTATCTTGATGCCGCAAGCCATCCTGAAATTTTCCAACATACTGAAAAGTTGCTTTTTATTGACTGGGAATCTCAGCCAATTCCAATTACCCAGCAGCAAGACATTTTAACACCATTTCTCGTGGTTCAGTTTCTAAATCTTCTAAAACAAATAGTTCGTAAAGGATTGAAAAAATCATATTACAAAGTAGAGCAAAATTTACAAGGTAGGATTAAAGGGAAAATATTAGTTGCCGGGCAAATCAAAATCAATGTAATGAAAAACCGCATTACTACTACTTTATGCTCTTATGAGCAATTTGGAATTGACAATATAGAAAATCGTTTATTGAAAAAAGTACTTGATTTTGTATCAAATTACATAAATAACAATTCGATTATTTTCAAAGGTTCGGATAAAAATGTTCAACAATTGGTATCTTATTGCAAACCTGCTTTTCAACAGGTTTCTGATGAAATTGATGATTATAGTCTAAAGCATTTTAAAAATAATGCCTTTTTTAAAGAATATAAAGAAGCATTAAAAATCGGGGATTTTATTCTAAAACGCTTTGCGTATTCAATTTCCACAACTACCGAACAAAAAGTTCTGACACCCCCATTTTGGATTGATATGCCCCGATTATTTGAACTTTACGTTTATCGTCAACTTTTACAGATATTTAGTCCAAATGAAATTAATTACCATGTTTCAACCTATGGCAATGAACTTGATTTTTTAATCACAAAAGAAGGCTACAAAATGGTCATAGATGCGAAATATAAGATGCATTACAAAAGTAGTCATATACATAATGATATTCGCCAAGTGTCTGGATATGCTCGTTTAAAAAAAGTTTATGATATGCTTTATCTAACTGAAGAAGAAAATAAGAAAATAATTGATTGTCTCATTATCTACCCTGATATCGAATGCAAGAATGAATTCATTACCAATGAAGAGCTAAAAAATAAAAAACAAATTATGGCTTATCGTAACGTTTATAAAATAGGTATAAATTTACCTATAAAAGATTAGTATTAAAAAACCCC
>DATHGE010000199.1:0-9507 GCA_035317805.1 Flavobacterium sp.
AAATCGGCATCGACGGATTGATTATTCCCGATCTTCCGATTGACATTTATGCCGAAGAATACCAATCCGTTTTCGAAAAATACGGATTGAAAAACACCTTCCTGATTACGCCGCAAACTTCCGAAATACGCATCCGCTACATCGATTCCGTTTCCGACGGATTTATTTATATGGTTTCTTCCGCGGCCGTTACGGGAAGCCAGCGTGATTTTGGCGAAAGCCAGCAGAACTATTTCCGAAAAATTGCCAATATGAATCTCAGAAATCCACAGATTGTCGGCTTCGGGATTTCAAACCAAACCACTTTCAATCAGGCAACTGAATTTGCAAAAGGCGCCATTATCGGTAGCGCATTTATCAATAACCTTAATCAGACTGGCACTTCCGGAATCTCTGGTTTCATCAACAGCATTCTGACCAGCTAAAACGTTTTCTGTTAATATTGTGTTAAACGAAAATTAAACAAACGTTTAACTTAAACAAACGTTTAACTTTGTACCCGATTTCTAAAATCAACTACAAAATGTCAACAGAACTCAACGAAAAACAGATCCAGATCCTGCACGTGGCTGAAAAGTTATTTGCAGAAAAAGGGTTTGACGGAACTTCCATCCGGAATATTTCCAAAGAAGCCGGCATCAACATCGCCATGGTTTCGTATTATTTCGGTTCTAAGGAAAAAATGCTCGAACAGTTGCTTTTATACCGTTCTTCCAACCTGAAAATGCAGCTCGATAATTTGCAAAAGGAAGATATCGCACCGCTCGAAAAAATCAATAAGCTCATTGAATTGTACATCAACCGGATTTATACCAACCGATGCATTTATCAAATCGTGCATTCTGAACTTTCCAACAACAGACGTGCAATCGACCTCAAATCCTTTACGGATGTCAAGAGAAAAAATCTCGATTCGATCAAAAAAATTATTGCGGTCGGACAGGACGCAGGTGTGATTCGAAAAGACGTCAACGTTACTTTGATTCCGGCTACGATACTTGGTACTTTTTTCCAATTTCAGACGAACCGTCCTTTTTACGAAGAGCTGCTCGACCTCAAAACCGATGAAGCCTTCGATAATTATGTCAAAAACGAATTAACAATTCACATTAAGCAAACCATAAAAGCCCTTCTAACACATGAGATTTAGCAAAATCCTGCTTTTCGGAATGTTCCTCTTCGGAATCGCATCCGTCAACGCACAGCAGAAAACCAACCTGTCGCTCAAAGATGCCGTGAGTATGGCGCTTTCGAAAAGCGACGAAGTCAATTTGGCTACAACCAAGGCGGCGACCAAGAATTATGAAACGCAATCGGTAAAGATGAACCAGTATCCCGACCTCAAGATTTCGGGGCAATACATGCGGTTGACCAATGCCGATGTGAAACTCAAAAGCTCGGAAGAAAGCACCGACGACACCTCAACAACTACAGACAACACCAATGATACGCCGAAAGTAAACCAGCTTTTGCTCGGGCAGGCCAGCGTTACCATGCCACTTTTCTCGGGTTTCAAACTCAAGAACAGCATCGCCGCTTCTGAAAATTTGTACAAGGCTGAAGTGGCCAATTCGCAGCAGACCAAAGAGGAAACCGCGATGAAAGTCGTGAATTATTACGGTGATTTATACAAGGCGCAGAAATCGGTCAAATTGTTCCAGGAAAGCCTCAAAAGCAGCGAGCAGCGCGTGACCGACTTTACGGCAATGGAAAAAAACGGGATTATTGCGCGCAACGATTTGCTCAAGGCGCAGTTGCAGCTTTCCAAAATACAATTGTCATTGGATGATGCCGAGAAAAACGTGCGGTTGATCCGTTATTATCTCAATACGCTTTTGAAACTCGACGCCAATACCGAAATCGAGGTCACAGAAGCCGATGTCGACCAGAAGCTTTTTGCTTTCGGCGTACAGACAGAAGAACAGGCACTGCAAAGCCGTAAAGATCTCGAAGCGTTAAGCTATTATGACAAAGCCAACAAAGCGAATATCAAAGTGGCGCAGGCCGATTATTATCCTTCGATTTCACTGACCGGCGGTTATATTGCGCTCGATGTGCAGAATGTGGTCACTGTGGAAAATGCGATGAATGTGGGCGTTGGGCTTTCGTATAACCTCAGCTCTATTTTCAAAAACGGAAAAGAAGTCAAAGCCGCCAAAAGCCGCTCCGTCGAAATCCAACAGCAGCAAGCGATGCTGACCGATGCGATCAAAACACAAATCGTACAGGCTCGCGAAGGTTACGAATTATCGCTAAAACAGAATAAGGTATATGGTGAAGCTGTGGCGCAGGCCGATGAAAATTACAGGATCGTAAAAGACAAATACGACAACGGGCTTTCCGACACCAACGATTTGCTCGAAGCCGATGTGGAAGACCTGAGCTCTAAAATCAACCAGGCTTATGCCAAAGCGAACGTTGTCCTGAAATATTACGAATTGCTCGAAGCCTCAGGCCAGTTAACCCAATCATTCAATCTTACTCAAAATTAATATTTACCTGTCATGGAAGAAAAGAAAAAAACCAACAAGAAATTCGTATTCATTTTCGGAGCGCTCATCCTGATCGGCGGCACTTACGGAATCTACAAATATGTACACTCGCTTTCTCACGAAGGCACAGACGACGCACAGATCGAGAAAAACATGAACCCGATTATCCCGCGCGTCACGGGTTACATCACTAAAGTTTATGTAAAGGACAACGATTTTGTAAAGAAAGGCGACACGCTTTTCACAATCGACAACAAAGACTATATCGTAAAACTGGAAGATGCCAAAGCACAATTGGCGGCGGCAGAAGGCAATTTCGCCGTTTCCAAAGCCGATGTCGGCAGCGCTGAAGCGAACGTTTCCGTTTCGGGAGCGAACGTACAATCGGCGGGCGGAAATATCGAAACTGCAAAGATCCGCCTGAACCGTGCGAAAAATGATTTTGACCGTTACAACAACCTGTACCAAAACCATTCGATCACGAAACAACAGTTCGAACAGGCAGAAGCGACCAAACTGGAAGCCGAAAGCCAACTCAAAATCTTACAGGACCAGCAACGTGCAAGTGTGTACCAAAAATCGGCAACCTCAGCAAGAGCGAACGTTTCGGGCAAACAGACCGAAGTCGCTGCTGCCAATATCAAAGGTGCGAAAGCCCGGCTCGACGCGGCGCAACTGAACCTCGACTACACGGTCGTAACCGCTTCAATCGACGGACAGGTTTCCAAAATCGCGGTCCAGCCGGGACAATTGGTACAGCCGGGACAATCCTTGTTCTACATTATCAACAACCAGGAAATCTGGGTGATTGCGAATTTCAAGGAAACACAATTGAACAAAATGGTCATCGGACAGAAAGCCACAATCAGGGTCGATGCTTATCCGGATACCGATTTCGAAGGCACAATCACCTCATTCTCTCCGGCAACGGGCGCAAGATTTTCTTTGCTTCCGCCCGATAACGCGACCGGAAACTTCGTAAAAACAATCCAGAGATTGCCCGTGAAAA
This sequence comes from Flavobacterium sp., assembly GCA_035317805.1. Taxonomy (GTDB): domain Bacteria; phylum Bacteroidota; class Bacteroidia; order Flavobacteriales; family Flavobacteriaceae; genus Flavobacterium. The sequence continues at coordinate 3,502 of DATHGE010000199.1, forward strand.
TAAGCCTGAACCCGAACCAGGACGCCCAGAAAATCGGGTTGCTCAGGCCGGGAATGAACGTCGATGTCGATGTGCATTTGAAGTAACGTCATTGCGGGCGCAGCGAAGCAATCTGTTTCTTTTCCGAAGCTATTTCCCGCTGTCCGCTCTATCTTTTCACGGCTAAAGAAGCCGTAAAAAGGATGCCGCTCCCATCAGGGCTAGGCATTCGACAAAACTGAACTTTCATTCAAATAAAAAAACAATGGCAGCAATAGCAACTGCAGGCGATGACGATTTAGTAGAATATGGCTTTAGGCGCGCGATCATTACGATCACGGCGGTTCTTTGCGCCCTGCTCGAAATCGTCGACACCACAATCGTAAACGTCGCACTTACCAACATGCGCGGGAGCCTCGGCGCAACACTAACCGATGTCGCCTGGGTGATTACCGCCTATGCCATCGCCAATGTGATTGTGATCCCGATGACGAGCTGGCTTTCACAGCAATTTGGGAGGCGGAATTATTTCGCGGTGTCCATTATCATTTTTACGACGGCGTCGTTCCTTTGCGGAAACGCTTCGAATATCTGGGAACTCGTTGCATTCCGTTTCGTCCAGGGATTGGGCGGCGGCGCGCTGCTCGTAACCGCGCAGACGATTATTACCGAGAGTTATCCTATCGCCAAACGCGGGATGGCGCAGGCCATTTACGGAATGGGCGTGATTGTAGGGCCTACATTGGGTCCGCCATTGGGAGGTTATCTTGTCGATCATTTCTCCTGGCCGTATATTTTCTATATCAATATCCCATTGGGACTTATCGCGGTTTTCCTGACGATGACGTTTGTTAAGAGTCCGAAATATGGAGAAAAGCTCAAGGCCAACCAGGTCGATTGGTGGGGCATTTTCTTCCTTGCCTCGTTTATCGGTTCGCTGCAATTTGTTTTGGAGCATGGCCAACAGGACGATTGGTTTAATGATAACCTCATTGTCTTGCTGAGTGTGATCACCGTCTTTGGGCTACTCGCATTCATTTGGCGACAGATGACCTACAAGCATCCTATCGTTAACCTCAAGGTTTTAAAGGATGGGAACTTGCGTATCGGAACGGCGATGAGTTTCATTATGGGATTCGGTTTGTATGGCTCCACGCTGATCATACCTATTTACACCCAGTCTATTCTGGGCTGGACCGCAACCGACGCGGGGCTTTTACTGATTCCGGGTTCGATTACGACCGCATTCATGATGCCGATCATCGGCAACCTTTTACAGAAAGGCGTGCCGCAGGGTTATATGGTCGCGGTCGGATTCACGATCTTTTTCATTTTCACCTTCTGGATGCACAATATCATTACTCCGGATACGGGCGTTGAGCACATGTTCTGGCCTTTGATCTTGCGCGGTGTCGGACTCGGATTGCTTTTCGTACCGATAACCACATTGGCACTTTCAACCCTAAAGGGGAAAAATATCGGCGAAGGGGCGGCTTTCACCGGAATGATGCGCCAATTGGGAGGTTCGTTTGGGATTGCGATCATCACGACCTTTATTACCAGATTGAGCCAGGAACACCGTGTAAACCTCATTGCGAATCTGGACATGAGCAAACTCGAGGTTCAAAACCGTGTGCACCAATTGCAACAAGGATTTATGGCAAAAGGGTTTTCGGTCAATGAATCGCTCAACAAAGCGTACCAGATTTTGGATTTTTCGGTCAACAGACAAAGCACGGTCATGTCTTATATGGACATTTTCCTTTATCTCGGAATCATGTTCCTTTGCTGTATTCCGGTGGTATTTTTGATCAAACGGGGCAAAAACAAGATCAACCCTGCCGATGCCATGCATTAAAATTTCAAACTCCGGATTATTCCGGAGTTTTTTTATACATCAAAAACTTATCATTAATTTAATATTGGCCTCGGTTAAAGTCACTACATTCGGGCTGTTCTATTTTCGGACAAAAAAAATATAAAAAACGCAATCAGATTTTTGAAAATTTATTATATTTGATTGAATACAAATTAGTTATATAAAAAAATCTATATACAATGGGACTATTCGGCAAAAATATTAAGAAGATTATCGCAGAATTCAGGGATAAAAGCAAAGATTATTCGAATGACCTGAGCAAAGAGATCAAGGAATCCTTTGAGGATCTGAAATCCGACTACGATGAAAATAGTAATGTTGTCACTGAATTCCTTGAGTTTGTAAACGAACTCAAGCCAAAACTAGATACGCAGGATGCAACAAAACTGGAGTCTTTCACGTCGCGACTCAACAAAGTCAACCGAAGCGCCAAAAACGGTGTGGAAGCCATGAGGGAATTGTCCAGGAACCAAAAGAAACTTACGGTGGAAACTCTAAGGGCATATGAAGAATTCGAATATTAATTTTAAAGGCTAAAATAAAAAATCCCGTTAAGCAATTAACGGGATTTTTTATTTATGAGTGCAGCTTGTTTTTGATGTTTTTCGGGATACCACCTTTGTTGAGCAATATTCCGGTCGATTTCAATTGCACGAATGCCTTGGTCACATACAGATAGCCTTTGTAGTCATTTGTCGGTCCCCAGGAATTTTTCACGCGGTAATACTCTTTTCCGTTCTGGTCTTTTGCAAGTCCGACGATCTGCATCGCGTGGTCGTCGGTCGTATATAAACTGTACAATCCTTCGAGCCTGAGGTCTTCTGTAACCTGTTTCTCCTGAAGCGGGCCATTGAAAATCGTTTTCTTCTGCTCGTCGGTGATGTTGTACAAATCCATATCCGGAACCTGGGCAACACCGTTCTTCCAACTGAAATAAGGTTCAGAAACATCCGAAGACCACGCAATCGTATAACCTTTTGCCAACGCATTGTCAATGATATCCGTCAGTTCTGTCATCGGCACATTATAAATGCGGTCGTAGCTCCAGTTGTCAGGCACAGGCAAAACCATTTTCTCGTAATACGGACTGTCCTTATATGAAGAGAATTCCACGTAATCGTCCGGATTGATGCCTACGATTTCCTTCGCGAAAGCCTGTGGCGTGTATTTTTTTCCATTGTAATCGAATGTCGCAGGAACTTTCCCAAGTTTCTCATCCATATAATTGTTGATGTCGGCGATCCATGTAACGCCTTTCGTAGGGCTCGGGTTCTTGATATAATCGTCGAGAATCGCTTTGAATTTATCCTGGAATTCCGCCGATTTCAATGTGCCTTTGCCATAATCCTCAAAAGTATACGCCTGTTGCGGCATGGCTCCGAATTTACGCAACATGTTCATGACGTCGTGGGTTTCGCCGCCGTCACCCAATCCCATATTGCCATTGAAAAGGACATAATTCCGGGCTTTAGACGTATACACATTCCGCGCAGAAAAGATTTCGGCGAGATCTACCGGTTTCTTGCCCATACGGATCATTTCAGATTCGAGGAAAGAGTTCCCCGAATAACTCCAGCAGGTTCCTGCCGAGCCTTGGTTTTTCACGGAAGTGTTCTCGAGGTCGATCACGTTCTTAAAATCGAACTTTGAAGTGATCGAGGCATTGTTGATTACTTTTTTTATCAGTTCGTCCTGGGCGAAAATGCTCAAAGAGCAGAACATTGCTGTGAGCAGCAGACTTTTCTTAATCATAGTATTTTTTTTATGGATGGTAAATGTAGCGATTTGGTCGAAAACCGCATTTTATTTAACACATTTTTTAAAACCGCCTATCTCGTAAAAACCAGGTTGTTGCCTTTGGAAAGATTGGCGTCAAAACGATAGCCTTCGTAGTTGAAGCCCTTAAGGTCTTCGACGGTTTTGGCATCGGTATCGATGATGTAGCGCACCATCATGCCGCGCGCCTTTTTCGCAAAGAAACTGATCATTTTAAGTTTTCCGTCTTTGTAATCCTTGAAGTCCGGCTTGATGACAGCAACTTTCAATGCTTTGGCATCGATGGCCGAAAAATATTCGTCGCTGGCAAGGTTGACGAAAATTTCGCCTTTTTTCAGTTCCTTATTGAGCGCTGCGGTTAATTTCTGTTTCCAGAATTCATACAGGTTTTTACTGTCGCCAATCGGAAGCTGCGTTCCCATCTCGAGACGGTAGGCCTGCATCAGGTCGAGCGGTTTCAGCAATCCGTACAAACCCGAAAGGATGCGCAATTTGTCCTGCAGGTCATCGAGCTTCTCAACCGGAATCGTATAAGGATCCATACCCAGATAGACATCGCCCGCAAAGGCATACATCGCCGGGCGCGCATTTTCGGGATTGAAAGGCGTTTTCCATACTTTGTTGCGCTGCCAGTTCAAATCGGCGAGCTTATCGGAAATGTCCATGAGTTCGGAAAGTTCCTTTGGCTTTTTCTTTTTGATGATCTTATTGATGGTGCGGGAATCTTTGAGGAATTTTGCGGTGGTGTGTCTTTGCGTAGGCAATGGCGATTCGAAGTCTAAGGATTTGGCCGGGGAAATGACGATTTTCATTTTGATTATTTTGTGTTCCAAAAATACGAAAATATCGTTTCCAATACGGTGACAGTTTTGAAAACCTATTGGTTTTAATCTTCTGGACGTACTTGGTTCCAAACTTCAAAACCTACTTGGTTTCAAGTTTCAAAACCAATAGGTCCAGGTTTATTCGACGCACGGTTTAATAGATTAAAACCTGTTGATTTCAATTATAAAACCGTGCTTGTGAAAATTGCAGTCAATTTATTCCAACCAAAAATTTTCCCGCGATTGAAAGTCCTATCTTTACCGCATTATCCTTATTGTTTTATTAAACTACAAAATACGGGGTTTTAAAATCAGAAAATTATGACACACAAGGAAACGCTCGAAAACAATATTGAAGCCGAAAGAACAAAAATCAAAACGTGGATCCAATTCAGGAAACAACTGCTCGCTATTGGTAACGAACAGCTAAAGAAGCACGGACTCGGGAATCAGTCTGTTTCGTTTAATGACAATGCAATCAGTATGAATACCGTGAATGATTCGGCGAACTATTTCAATATCGATAATAGTGAAATCAGAAAAGGATTGTCAAGATGCAAAACGATTATTGAACTCGCCATAAAAGCCTGCAACAGCAACATTAAAGGTTTTCAGGATGCTTCTAAAAAAGCGCCGAATAAGTAAAATTTTGCCGACACAAAGTTCAACTTCCCTTCTACCCCAACCAGCCTTCGCGATCCAGACTCCTATACTGAATCGCTTCCGCAATATGTGCCGAACCAACGTCATCGCTTCCTTCCAAATCGGCTATCGTTCGCGATACTTTCAAAATCCGGTCATACGCCCGCGCCGACAAATTCAGTCGTTCCATCGCCGTTTTCAACAACTGCAATGATGTTTCATCCAACACACAGAATTCCCGGATGTGTTTCGTATTCATCTGCGCATTGTAGTTGATGGTTTCCATTTCGACAAAACGTTGGGTTTGCACCTCGCGCGCTTTGGTGACGCGTTCGCGGATGTCGGCACTCGATTCGGCTTTCCGGGTATCGGACAATTTCTCAAAAGGAACCGGCGTCACTTCGATATGGATATCAATACGGTCGAGCAACGGCCCTGAAATCTTCGACAGATACCGCTGCATCTCATTCGGCGATGAGGAAACAGGCGCATCGGGATCGTTGAAATAACCACCCGGACTCGGATTCATACTCGCCACAAGCATAAACGACGACGGATAAGTGATCGTGGATTTGGCGCGCGAAATCGTCACCTCGCGGTCTTCCAAAGGCTGCCGCATCACTTCGAGCACATCGCGCTTGAATTCGGGCAATTCATCAAGGAATAGCACGCCGTTGTGCGCCATCGAGATTTCACCGGGCTGCGGATAACTGCCGCCGCCGACCAATGCGACATTTGAGATGGTGTGGTGCGGAGACCGGAACGGCCGCTGGTTCATCAATCCGACCTCTTTCAGTTTTCCGGCAACGCTGTGGATTTTAGTGGTTTCCAAGGCTTCGCGCAAGGTCATAGGCGGCAAAATGCTCGGCAGCCTTTTGGCCAGCATCGTTTTCCCCGAACCCGGCG
>DATHGE010000200.1:0-2432 GCA_035317805.1 Flavobacterium sp.
TTGGCGCCTGGTAAATGACATTTTCCGTTTGTTTGAAATTGATGGTTGACGCCGATTCTTTCCGTAAAGTCACATTCGGATTCAGGTACAAAACCGAACCGACGATCAATCCCAATCCGACTTGCCCAATAACTTTGAAAATGCCTTTTAAGCCTTGTTTGTCCTTTTTGAAAATCTTAATATAATCGTCGATAAAGCCGATGGTGCCCATCCAAAGCGTCGTAACGATCAGCAAAATGATATAGATGTTGTTGAGTTTGGTGAGCAATAAAACCGGAATCAACGTCGCGATAATGATGATGAGTCCACCCATCGTCGGGGTTCCCGCTTTTTCATTCTGTCCGGCCAGTCCGAGTTCGCGTACGGTTTCCCCAACCTGCTGCCTTCTCAAAAAAGCGATGATCTTCTTTCCATAAATAGTCGAGATCAGCAACGACAGAATCACCGCCAACCCCGAACGGAACGTGATGTACTGGAAAACTCCCGTTCCCGGCACATTGAGCGTTTTATACAGATATTCAAAAAAATAGTACAGCATATTTTTCTATTTATGGAGTTGCTCTAATAATTCTTTTACCATTTTCATATCGTCGAAATCGTGGCGGACACCTTTGATTTCCTGATAGGTTTCGTGCCCTTTTCCTGCAATGAGGATAATATCGTTTGGATTTGCGAGCTGGCAGGCGGTTTTGATGGCCTGCTTCCTGTCGGAAATCGAGATCGTTTTTTTATAGTTCTGCGGTTCGACACCGGCTTCCATTTCTGCTATGATTGCGTCCGGGTCTTCGCTTCTCGGATTATCCGAAGTGATGATCAGTTTATCACTCAATGTCGACGCGATGTTGGCCATCATCGGACGTTTCGTCTTGTCGCGATCTCCGCCGCAGCCAACAACAGTAATTAATTGCTCGTTTTTCGTACGGATGTCGTTGATGGTTTTGAGGACGTTTTCCAATGCATCCGGCGTATGTGCGTAATCCACAATGGCCGTAATTTTTTCGGCGGAAATGATGAACTGGAATCTTCCCGAAACGCTTTCCAACTCCGACAGCAATCTTAAAACTTCGAAATTATCGAGTCCCAATTCGACCGCAGTTCCATAAATCGCGAGTAAATTATAGGCATTGAATGTTCCGATCAATCGCACCCAAACCTCATTGTCGTTGATTTTGAGCAATAAGCCCGACAGTTGGTTTTCGAGGATAGTTGCTTTATAATCCGAATACGTTTTTAAGGCATAAGTCAGTTTTCTCGCGCCTGTATTCTGAAGCATCACCAATCCGTTCTTGTCGTCAATATTTACTAATGCAAAGGCAGATTTCGGCAAATTGTCGAAAAATGATTTCTTCACATCGCGGTATTCGGCAAAAGTCGGATGGTAATCCAAATGGTCGTGCGACAGATTGCTGAAAACGCCGCCGGCAAACAATAATGCCTCTGTGCGTTTTTGGTGGATTCCGTGCGAGCTCACTTCCATAAAGCAATATTCCACGCCAACGTCATTCATCTCTTTCAGATAATGATTGATGGTAATGGAATCGGGCGTGGTGTGTGTCGCTTTGTATTCGATATCATCGACGAGGATTTTTACGGTCGAAAGCAATCCGACCTTAAAGCCTGCTTTTTTGAACAATTGATAAAGCAGCGAGGCGATGGTGGTTTTTCCGTTTGTTCCCGTAATGCCGACCAATTTTAAATTGTGCGACGGGTTTCCGAAATAATTCGCCGCCATGAACGCCAGCGCCTTGTTCGTGTCTTTTACCTGGATGTAAGTGATTCCGTCAACAATATGCTCAGGAAAAGTATCGCATACAATAGCGGTCGCTCCGAGTGAAATCGCTTTTTCGATAAAATCGTGCCCGTCAGAAATCGAACCGCGGATCGCAACAAAAACATCATTACCGGCAATTTTCCTCGAATCGAATTCGGGTTTGCCGATAGCAATATCCGTTGCGCCTTTTACGGCTTCAATCGCTACTTTATATAATATGTCTTTTAGAAGGATCACGATAATTCTAATATGATGGTTGCGTTTTTATCTATATTTTGTCCCGGCAGGATCGATTGCTTCTTCACTTTTCCGACGCCGATAATTTTTACTTTCATGCCAAGATTCCCTAAAAGCGCCACGGCATCCATTCCGGACATTCCCTTTAAATTCGGGATTAGGGTTTGCTTCTTGTCAGTTTTAGCGTAATATTCATCGTAGGCTTTTTCCTGTTTCTCGTTTTTCTTATTGAGATTTTTGATTTCGTTCGTCGAAGGCGCATCGGTGAAAATCTTCTGTGCAATCCTTTTGAAAACCGGTCCGGCCACATCGGCGCCGTAATAATTATTTTTGGAAGTGTTCGGTTCGTGCACGACGACAATACAGGAATATTTCGGCTGGTCGGCCGGGAAATAACCTACAAAAGAAGAAATATAATGTTTCT
>DATHGE010000201.1:0-3641 GCA_035317805.1 Flavobacterium sp.
GGCAGGAAGCCATTTCTGTCGGAATTACCGCAGTTTTGGAAAAAGACGAATATATTTTGCCCATGCACCGCAACTTGGGTGTTTTTACAGGCCGCGACATTCCGCTGTTCCGATTGTTCTCGCAATGGCAGGGCAAAGCCAACGGATTTACCAAAGGCCGCGACCGTTCGTTCCATTTCGGCACACAGGAATATAAGATTATCGGGATGATTTCGCATCTCGGCCCGCAATTGGGTGTCGCTGACGGAATCGCACTCGCCAACAAACTCAAGAAAAACGGAAAAGTGACCGCCGTATTTACCGGAGAAGGCGCCACCAGCGAAGGTGATTTTCACGAAGCGTTGAATATTGCCGCTGTTTGGGATTTGCCGGTTTTGTTCGTGATTGAGAATAACGGTTACGGACTTTCAACTCCTACAAACGAACAATACCGTTGTGAAAACCTTGCCGATAAGGGAATAGGTTACGGAATGGAATCGCATATCATCGACGGGAATAATATATTGGAAGTGTTTACCGAAGTGTCAGAAATCGTAGAATCGATGCGCGCAAACCCGCGTCCGGTTTTAATCGAATTCAAGACTTTCCGTATGCGCGGCCACGAAGAAGCCAGCGGGACCAAATATGTACCGCAGGAATTGATGGACATGTGGGCCGAAAAAGATCCGGTGGATACTTTCAGACGGTATTTAATGAGGCTGAATGTGCTCAAGACTGATGTCGATGAGCAATGGCGCAATGATATCAAAAAGGAAATCGACGAGAATTTACTCATTGCCAATACCGAAGCCGAAATTGTCGCCAGCTATGAAGAAGAGCTCGACGACGTTTACAAACCCTATACTTTCGAAGATATCAAGCCAGGCGGCGCAACCGAAAACATCCGTTTTGTGGATGCGCTTTCCCAAAGCCTGAAACAATCGATGCAGCGTCATGATAACCTCGTGATCATGGGTCAGGATATTGCCGAATATGGCGGTGCCTTTAAAATTACCGATGGTTTTGTGGCCGAATTCGGGAAGGAGCGCGTCATCAATACGCCAATCTGCGAATCGGCAGTCGTTTCAGCCGCGATGGGATTGTCGATCAACGGATTTAAGGCGATTGTGGAAATGCAGTTTGCCGATTTCGTCTCTACAGGTTTCAACCCGATTGTAAATTACCTTGCGAAAGTCCACTACAGATGGCAGGAAAATGCCGATGTCGTGGTGCGTATGCCTTGCGGCGGCGGTACACAGGCCGGGCCTTTCCATTCGCAGACGAATGAGGCGTGGTTTACCAAAACACCCGGATTGAAAGTGGTTTACCCTGCATTTCCATATGACGCCAAAGGATTGCTCAACGCTTCGATCAACGACCCGAATCCGGTGATGTATTTCGAACACAAGCAATTGTACCGAAGCGTTTACCAGGATGTGCCGACAGCCTATTACACTTTGCCATTGGGCGAAGCGGCTTTATTGAAAGAAGGAAAAGACATTACGATCATCGCTTTCGGGGCGGCCGTACACTGGGCTTTGGAAACTTTGGGCAAGAATCCTGATATTTCAGCCGACCTGATTGATTTGCGCACTTTACAGCCTTTTGATAAGGAAACGGTTTACACTTCGGTGAAGAAAACGAATAAGGTCATTATTTTGCAGGAAGACAGTATGTTCGGCGGAATTGCCAGCGATATCTCGGCGATGATCATGGAGGACTGTTTTGAATATTTGGACGGTCCGGTAAAACGCGTCGCCAGCCTCGACAGCCCGATTCCGTTTACCAAAGCGCTGGAAGACCAATATCTGCCAAAGAGCAGGTTTGAAATTGCCTTAAAAGAACTGATGGCATATTAAGCCGAAATTCTTCCTAATAAAAAAAGCCTCCATTTGGAGGCTTTTTCAGGTTTTAAATAGTTTACATCAATCAGTCTTTCCCGTTCAATGCAAAATACATTTCGTTGGGATCATAATCGAAATCATAATCTTCAACATCGTCGTTGTCAGTGTCAGTAGAATTGTTGATCCGGATGATATTGTTCATGTCATGATCGGAATCAAAAAAATCGTTGTGTGAGTCTAGTTGTTTCATAGCGATAATAGATTAGTTGCTTTCTTACAAATTTGAATAAACTTAATTACACCGGGTTTACATTTAAAAATGCAATTGTTATATAATTAACACATTTTAAATGGTGATGTTTCCATCAAACAGACTCGAATCATTTACTGTTTTCTTATCAGTGTTCAGGACTTTTTGTTTTGGAATTACTTCTGATGGCGGCACTTCTGCATCAGATTTCTCGTCCTTCGCTGTGTCGTCATTCTTGTGAAAATCGTCAGAATGATCAAAATCCTGTTCGGCTTTTTTATCGAAAGTTGCATCCTGGTTCAGCCCCGGATCGTCAATGCCTCTTTTGTCTTCAAAATGCATAATTCCTTATTTTAATTTTAAAAATATCCAAGTACATAATAGATGATGATAAATACGACAATCGTGCCTAGGCATCCGCCGCCGAGTTTTTTTGCGCCATATCCGGCGATAAGGGTTTTGAAAAGTCCATTCATAATGTTTGTTTTTATGGTTTGCTATTTTCCCGAAGGCTTCTTTTTATCGGCGTTATCCTTAGTGTCGTCAAAATCCGGATTGCCTTTTACAATATGGCTGTTGATGTCGTAATTCTCATCATTCGTGAGCGTTTTGTCATATTCTTTATATTCGTGGTCGCGGGTATTGTTCCGCACGTTATCAGGATTCCGCTGATTGGAATTTTGATAATTTTTTTGCCCGTCGTGTTTTTGCTGTCCGTCTTTGTTATTTAAAGTTCCCATGATTCCTCAATTTTAATTTAGTATCATAAAATTAATCATTAAGTAAAATCTGACGTTATCGAGTTTGTTGAAAATGTTACACAATCCCAACAGCAATTAAGCGCTCATCCTGCGCTCATCAATTTCAAGATTCTTATGCGTATTGACAATCGCCTGTTCATTCTTATAATCAATCCAGGCCTGCCCTTTGTATTTTCGCATCCAGCTGTCGTAATGGCGCATGATTGCAATATTGTAAATCGCTTTCGCAATATTGGCTGCTTTCCTCGGAAACGCGCGCAGGCTCATCGAAAATCCAGGCGTCAGGTATTTCATATAATGCCAATAACCTTCTGGCATGTAAAGCATTTCTCCATGCTTGAGATTGCAGATCAAGCCATTCGCTTTGTCCAAAGCCGGCCATTTTTCAAAATCGGGATTGTCAAAGTCGATATCTTCACGCGAAATCAAAGCATGCGGGATTTTATATAAATACGGCGTTTCGCTCGGGGCGAATAATATGCATTGCTTCGTTCCCTGAAAATGAAAATGCAGGATGTTCGAATAATCGATATCATAATGCATAAAGACCTTTGAATTCTGTCCTCCGAAAAACAACATCGGCAATTGCTTCACCAATTTCAGTCCGATATCCGGCCAATTGAAATCGGCCTTGAGTTCCGGAACCTGTTTCATCAGATTGTAAAGGAAAATGCGATAATTGGTCGGTTTCTGTTGCAGCAGGTCGACATAATCACTCATTTTCATCATTGCGTGCGCCTGATTGAATCCGTCTTTATGCGAAACCGGCCTGTCATCATATAACGGAACGGTTTTTTCTCCGGCCAT
>DATHGE010000202.1:0-4784 GCA_035317805.1 Flavobacterium sp.
AAGTCGTTGCCAACCGCGCACAAGTGCTCGCCGGATTCAAGATCGGTGAAGGCGAACCAGTCGTAAAAGCCAATGATGATGTGAACAAATCCCAATCCTCAAACGACACCTTCCCAACCGGAATGCACATCGCAGCCTACAAAGCGGTAGTCGAAACGACGATTCCGGGCGTGGAGAAACTACGCGACACGCTTCAGGCCAAATCAGCCGAATTCAAAAATGTCGTCAAAATCGGCCGCACGCATTTAATGGATGCGACGCCTCTGACACTGGGTCAGGAAATTTCAGGCTATGTAGCGCAGTTGAACTACGGAATCAAAGCCTTAAAAAATACACTTTCGCATTTATCCGAAGTCGCACTCGGCGGGACAGCCGTCGGCACCGGATTAAATACGCCTGACGGTTATGATGTGAAAGTCGCAGCATACATCGCAAAATTCACCGGACATCCGTTCGTGACCGCTCCGAATAAATTCGAAGCCCTGGCTTCACACGATGCGATTGTCGAAAGCCACGGTGCTTTGAAACAATTGGCCGTTTCCCTCAATAAAATTGCCAACGACATCAGGATGCTGGCTTCTGGCCCGCGTTCCGGAATTGGTGAAATCCTCATTCCCGAGAACGAGCCGGGCTCCTCGATCATGCCCGGAAAAGTCAACCCGACGCAATGTGAAGCATTAACAATGGTGTGCGCACAGGTTATGGGCAACGACGTAGCGATTTCAGTCGGCGGTATGCAAGGCCATTATGAACTGAACGTTTTCAAACCGGTCATGGCGGCAAATTTCCTGCAATCGGCAAGATTGATCGGCGATGCCTGTATGTCTTTCGACGAGCATTGCGCCCAGGGAATCGAACCAAACCACAAAAGAATCAAGGAATTGGTCGACAACTCATTGATGCTGGTTACGGCCTTGAACACTAAAATCGGTTATTATAAATCGGCCGAAATCGCACAGACGGCACACAAAAACGGGACGACTTTAAAAGAAGAAGCGGTTCGTTTGGGGTATGTTTCCGCAGAAGATTTCGACGCCTGGGTTAAACCCGAAGAAATGGTGGGAAGCCTGAAATAATTAACAATTGATAATGAAAAAGCCTGTAAAAAATTACAGGCTTTTTTTATGCTTTAATGTGAACTTATCTCTTGATGAATTTCGAATTTGAACTTCCTTTGTCTGAATTGATTTTGATGAAATAATTGCCGGATTTCAATTGCGAGACATCGACGGCAGGAATCTTTCCTGCATTTGGAATCGCCAGAACCAACTGGCCCAAAGTGTTATAGATTTCTATGGATGTTACCGCGATATTTCCTTTTGTCTGTATATTCAAAACGTTGCTTGCAGGATTCGGATAAACCGTAAAACAATCCGAAAATTCGAAATCCTTCACTGCCAATAATGCAATTGCAGTGGTTGCAGTATTGGTCACAATCGGGGAATTGTAATCGAAATAAATGCTGGCCGTATTACTGAATGTACTGCCCATAGTTAATGTTGGTTTGGTTTTGATTTTAAACACAACATAGCCATCGTTATTGGCATCGTCGAATGGCAGGTTGATGTTTTCGAAGATGAACTCTACTTTGTTGCCGCTGATCCTGGTGTAATAGGAATGGCTTCCGCCAAGCGGAATCAAAGAAGCGATATCGAATTTTGTCGTGTCGATCATATCCTTTACAACGATATTCTGCGCCGGAAATGTTCCGGTATTTTCAAAACGGATCACGTAATGCACGTATTCGCCTGCCATTTCCGGACCTACCGAATTTCCTTCAAGACACGTCTTATCGTTTGGATCTAACGAATTGACTATGGTTTGCCTGAGCGCGAAGACATTGTCGATAGGGATTTCGTCTGCGGGATCGCCGCTAATCGTTGCCATAAAACTCAATACATCATTGACGTTTAATGCAGGTGTTTCTGAGGGTGAATTGAGGTTAAATGTCAGTTCAATCACTCGTGTCTCGAACGGATACAAATCGGTGAAATCCCATGTAAGCAAGCCTTCTCCTACTGATGCCACTGGCATAGAAGTGATCAAATCAATTGCTTCATCGTTGAACGTCAGGTTCACCGAACCCGATTGTGTATGTGTCCCTTTGTTCCTAAGTAAAATTTTATAATCTGCGTCAAAGCCGGGTCGTGCAGGACCAATCGGAATGATTACGATATCCAAATCTGGATGGATGCCGTTTGCTACAACGCAAAAATCCTGGACCGATGGACTCGCCGTTTCAGGAAACGCGACGCTAACCGATGCTGGCGAAAAATTAAAATACGTCGGATTTTCTAAATTTGGCGACAGCGTATGCGTCCCGGCCTGTACGGGAACCGAAAAAACGCCCAACTCGTCCGAAATCACGCCGCCTGTGGTGACACCGTCGGCAATCGACAGCCGCATATAAGGGTAATTCACATCGGTTTCTGAACAGCCGTTTAGGTCGGTATCCAGACGGGAATGCCCCGTGATGTCGTAAAAAGTGCCGCCCGGTACAAATGAACAATAGGAATTGCACACTATATTGGTGAATCCCCATGAATTCAGGTTGGACTGGAGTGCCGCCACATCCTCATCATCAAGGCAAATGTAGGTCAAGGCTGGGCAACCAGGCAACGATGATATGGTTTCATGGCTTCCGTTCTTGGCGAAAATACTCACAAGCAACGGGCAAAAGTGTGCTTCCAGCGTTTCAAGTTGAAATTGGTTGGTCAGGTCCAATGTCACAAAATTGTTGCTGTGGCATTTTAAAGTCTTAAGCTTGGTACACGCTGAGATGTCCAACTGGATTAAATCGCTGTCTACATATTCGAGTGTCTCGAGGTTGACCAGCGGAGACAGGTCTACGATAAGCGCCGGGTTATAGCTACAGTACAATGATTTCAAATTGACATTCACGCTCAAGTCAAGGTTGGTCAATTCGGTATTCGAAATAAACAGCGATTTGAGGTTGGGCGCATTTTGCAGATTCAGTTCCGCAATCAAGGTCGCTCCGCAATTCAGGTCTTGCAATTGCGTCATCGCCGATACATCCAAAGCAGTGATCGAATTTGCAAAGCAATTCAATTTTTTGATGTTGACCAGGCCCGTCAAGTCGAGTGATGTCAAATCCAAATAAGAACAATCCAGCGTTTCCAGATTGACCATCCCATTCAAATCGAGCGTCGAGATCGACTCAAAATAACACACCAAGTTGACCAAGTTATTAAGGTTGGCCAAATCGAGTGATGTGAGCGCGTTGTAATTACAATTTAATGACGTGAGTCCTGTAAAAGCACTTACATCCAGCGCAGCCAATACTTCGTTGTTGTCGACGGCAAGTGTCTTCAAATTGTTGAGTGAAGACAAGTTCACTGCCGAGAGGAAATCGTTGTTGGAAATGGTCAATGTTTGCAGATTCGCGAATCCAGAAATATTGAGCGCGGTGCCGTCGATGCTTTGTATTTTGAGTTCCTCAAGATTCGAAAAATAGGCTATTCCGTCAATTGAAACGATGGTCACCATGAAGCCGTCGACATCCAGGTAACTGATTTGCAATGCTTCGCTGACCTGAATTTCATTGTCGCCATTGGCATCGATGTCGACCCAACTGCCCGTCAAATTCTTGGCAACATGATAGGATGGCGACGCGGCGAGCAGCCTTTGCTTGAATCCCGAATCCGGAAAATTGATGATTTGCGCGCTTGCGAACTGAAGCATCAAAAGCGACAATAAAAAGTAAAGTTTTTTCATGACATCTGTTTTGGTGCGCTAAATGTAATAAAAAAAGCCCCACATTTCTGTGAGGCTCTATTTATTCAAATCAAGAAAATTTATTTTTTCTCGTTTTTTTCCATTTTGGCTTTCAAACCGGCAAGAATATCATTGTTATCCCCTAAAGTTGCAGCTGGTGCGTTTGTAGTTGATGATGCTGTATTCTCAGAAGTATTGTTTCTCACATTTTTCTCTTCTTCTTCACGGAAGATTGCTGTGTGGGAAGCCACTACCCTTTTGAACTCCTTGTTGAATTCGATTACTTTGAATTCAGCTGATTCGCCTTTTTTCAATTTCTTTCCGTCTTCTTTTTCAAGGTGACGTGTTGGAATGAAAGCAACGATATCATCTCCGAATTCAACTGTTGCGCCTTTGTCAACGATTTCAGAAATCTCTCCTGTGTGAACAGTTCCTACAGCGAAAGAATCTTCATACTGATCCCAAGGATTGGCAGTTGTTTGTTTGTGGCCTAAAGACAATTTGCGTCCTTCAACATCCAATTCCAAAACGACAACGTCAAGTTTTTCACCAACGTTTACGAATTCAGACGGGTGTTTGATTTTCTTGGTCCATGACAAATCAGAGATGTAGATCAAACCGTCGATTCCTTCTTCCAGTTCTACGAAAATTCCGAAGTTGGTGAAATTGCGAACGATACCTGAATGTTTAGAACCTACAGGATATTTAGACGTGATGTCTGTCCATGGATCTTGTGACAATTGTTTGATACCCAAAGACATTTTACGGTCTTCACGGTCTAAAGTAAGGATTACTGCCTCAACAACATCGCCTACTTTTACAAAATCCTGAGCCGAACGCAAGTGCGTAGACCAAGACATTTCAGAAACGTGGATCAAACCTTCAACACCTTCAGCCACTTCGATGAAAGCACCGTAATCAGCGATTACAACTACTTTACCTTTCACTTTGTCACCCACTTTCAAGTCAGCGTTCAAAGCATCCCACGGGTGAGCGTTCAATTGTTTCAATCCCAATTGGATTCTTGTTTTCTCGTCATCGAAATCAAG
>DATHGE010000203.1:0-6068 GCA_035317805.1 Flavobacterium sp.
AGACCAACGACAATATCATCAGCAAAAATTTTTCGCATATTGTTACCAATGCGCTTCTTTTTGTAGATGTACTGGCATTTCAGCATTATTTATCAGAAGGCGAAATTCCCGAAAAATACCTCAAGAAAATCGAAGAAACCATTGTAAGCATCGTTACGCTTGCGCTGAAGACCAAAACTAACAAGTCACAGCATGATAATTTGCTGATTAAACTTTTTGATGCCTCGGTGCGCTACAGCAAATTCTCAAAAGTGAATACCCAAAACCTCGAAGCGCTGCAGTTGGATTACTTTTCAAATGTCCTGGAAAAATATTACCTGATTGATATTGCCGGCCTTTCTTTATGGAGCGATGGCATTGTTGAAAAAGACGAAGCGTATTTCCTGCACACGCTTGCCGGAATCATGGATATTCCGGACGGATTTGTCTCTGAAAGCATGGCTTCCACAAACGCGTTTATCACAACGTACAAAAAGGAAATCCCTTATTTCAATTATTCCAATCCGGTGAAGCATTTCTACGACCAGACGACACAACTTGTGGTCACGCTGATCAGTCGCAATAAAAAAAGGCTTATCAAGGAAATCTCTGAAAGCAAGGAACTGATGGTGCTCCTCGCCCATTCCACACAAAGGGATCTGGATAAGGCCGAAAAGAAAAAAGTCAAGAAGCAATTGCTCGATATCTGTAAAAGCATCCCTTCGCTCACCATTTTCCTGATTCCCGGAGGAAGTCTGTTATTGCCAATCCTGATCAAATTCATCCCGCAGATGCTGCCGTCATCGTTCAATGAAAATCTCGAAGACGAATAAAAAAAGCCGCCCGAAAGCGACTTTTATTTTTAGAAACGCAGTTGGTCTACCTGGTTCAAATCCTTATCGGAACTGAGGTTGACATTCAGGTCGGTGACAAATCCCGAATTGAGTCCGTAAACCCAACCATGCAGCGTCAATTCCTGCCCGCTGTTCCAGGCCGATTGTACGATGGAAGTCTTCGCCAGGTCAAAAACCTGCTCTTTCACATTGATTTCCACAAAAGCATTGAACCGGTCGGCTTCATTGACAATCGAATCGAGGTAATGGTGATGTAAACGGTAAATGTCCTTAATGTGGCGGATCCAGTTGTCAATAATCCCGATCGATTGGTTGCCCATCGCCGCTTTCACACCGCCGCAGCCATAATGTCCGCACACAATTACGTGTTTCACTTTAAGCACGTTGACTGCGTAATCAAGTACGCTGAGCATGTTCATATCCGAATGGATCACCATATTGGCGATATTCCGGTGCACGAATACTTCGCCCGGTTTGGCGCCGATAATCTCATTGGCCGGTACGCGGCTATCGGAGCAGCCGATCCACAATAATGGCGGCGTCTGGCCTTTGGCTAAATCTGCAAAATAGTTCGGGTCTTTGGCTAAAGTCGCTTCAACCCATTCTTTGTTGTTGTCTAATATTTTCTTATAAAAATCGCTCATTGCTTGGTTTTATTAGTGTTATTCAAAAACATTAAACCTATTTCCCCTGCGGGAATAACGGTCATAAAAATAGGTAAATTCCGTTTCAGGTTTGCTGCTTTTATAGTTTTTTTAATCATTAAAATCGGTACTGATCACTTCTCTTTTTATAGTTGCCCTTTTCTGAATGTCGTAATAATGTTCGAAAGTGACTTTGTTTGGTGTTTCCTCACTGTTTTCCAATTGGTAGGCTTTCTTAAATCCTTTGAGTTTCACTTTGATATTTTCGTCTTCGGCCCGTGTAGCCTTAAATTCACGTATCAGATCCAAAATATCATGCGCGATATAAACCGTATCGTGTGCGTTGATGATCACTTTTGAATTTTCCGGAATTTCACTTAAAGTGGATTTGATCGCCGCCTTGTTCAGGAACGAAACTTCCTGCGCCAGATCGATGTGGATCACGTCTCCGTCTTCATACTGCTCTTTCCTGAAATTATAGGCGCGTTTGAGATTGCCTTTCAGAACGAAAACGATGCTGATGATGATTCCAAGTGCCACGCCTTTGAGCAAATCGGTAAAAACGACGGCAACAAGTGTCGCAATGAATGGAACAAACTGGTATTTCCCTTTCTGCCAAAAATGTTTTACCGTAGATGGTTTGGCCAGTTTATAACCCACCAACAGCAGGATTGCTGCCAGTGTTGCCAGCGGAATTTTATTCAAAACCATCGGAATCACAATTACACTCAGCAACAATAAAACACCGTGGATGATTGCCGACATTTTCGATTTGGCCCCGGCATTGTTATTTGCCGACGTTCGCACAACCACCGAAGTCATTGGCAAACCTCCAAAGAGTGCACTGACGATATTCCCGATTCCCTGCGCTTTCAATTCGACGTTTGTATCGGTATACCGTTTCTGTTTGTCCATCCGGTCGGCTGCTTCGATGCAAAGCAAGGTTTCGATAGAAGCCACAATGGCAATCGTCGCGCCCAATATCCATACTTTTGGATTGTATAATCCCATCAGATCCGGGGCGACCAAGATCGCTTTGAATTCATCAAAACTTGTTGGTATCGGAAGTGAAACCAAATGCTGCGCTTTGATGGCCAGCGAACTTCCCGAAAGGATAAAAATCTCATTCAAAACCACACCGGTTACAACTGCAATCAAAGCCCCGGGCACGAGTTTGAGTTTCTTCAGAAAAGGAACTTTATCCCAGGCAATCAGTATCGCCAGTGAAAGCAGCGTAATGACAATCGAGCCCAACTGCACATAATTCAATGCGCCCAAAAGCGTCGAGATCGTATTGCTGCCGTCCATTTCCATAAAGGATTGGTCGCCTTCAAAATTGCTGTCAAAACCCACGGCGTGCGGTAGCTGCTTGAGGATTATGATGATTCCGATTCCGGCAAGCATGCCTTCGATTACATTCGTCGGGAAATAATTCGAGATACTTCCGGCTTTTATAAAACCGAGCGCCAGTTGGATACATCCGGCAATGAGAACCGCCGTCAGCACGAGATTAAATGCCCCAAGATCGGTTACCGCAGTCAATATAATGGCTGTTAAACCCGCTGCCGGACCGGAGACACTCAAATGGGATTTGCTTAACCATCCAACGACGATCCCGCCGACAATACCCGAGATGATTCCTGAAAATAACGGTGCGCCCGAAGCCATCGCAATGCCCAAACATAATGGAAGCGCCACCAGAAAAACCACTAAACCGGACGCGAAATCCGACTTAAGGTTTGCAAAAAGATTGATTTTTTTTGTCATGATACCTTACTAAAAATTGAATACAAAGAATTTTGCCGCACATTAAAAATGAAGGCATTGGCTTTAATGATAAAACCGGAAATTGTATTAAACCTGTTCGGGTGGTGGAATGAAAATCGTGGCAGTGATCTTGTCGTGCTTCAGATTGTTTTCGGATAAGATCAGTGATGAAGTAAATCGGGAGAGGTTGATAAATTCAAAATTCGTTTCAAACTTGTATTCGGCTTTCACTTCCTTATGCGCCAGTTCTTCTTCCGACATGCTGTAAAAGTAAGAAGTATCGCAGCTCTTCTTGATGACGCTGACAATTGTTGGCGTAGCAAGAAAACCGATAAATAAGAATAATACTATCTTTACTGCGAATTTCATGGTGCCAAAAATAGGCGGAAAAGTCACAACGAAAAAGTGCGAAGGATAAATTTAATTAAACATTAACACAAAAAAAGCCGAAATCGTTTTCGGTGATTTCGGCTTTTCGGGGCAAATAAGACGCCCAATTTTACCAAAACTTTATAGCGATTACAATAATTAAAACCTATTGTTTTCTTAAATTCGCATAAAATTTCATATAATGACAATCACCCAACTCCAATACGTCCTCGCGGTTGCCGAGCACAAGAACTTTACACTCGCCGCTGAAAAATGTTTCGTGACCCAGCCTACGCTGAGCATGCAAATCCAAAAAATCGAGGAAGAGCTCAGCATATTGATTTTCGACAGAAGCAAAAAGCCGATCGCCTTAACTGAAATTGGTCAGAAAA
This sequence comes from Flavobacterium sp., assembly GCA_035317805.1. Taxonomy (GTDB): domain Bacteria; phylum Bacteroidota; class Bacteroidia; order Flavobacteriales; family Flavobacteriaceae; genus Flavobacterium. Next base: position 4,006 of record DATHGE010000203.1, read on the forward strand.
TCGTCAACCAGGCCAAAAACATCGTCAATGAAGCCGATCGGATCAAGGATATTGTCGAGCAGCAGAAAGGGTTTATCGGTGGCGAATTCCGTTTGGGAATCATTCCGACCATCATGCCGACACTGCTCCCGATGTTCCTCAACAATTTCATCAAAAAATATCCGAAACTCAAACTGATCATCGAGGAACTCAACACCGATGAAATTATCACGCGTCTCAAGAACGGCCATCTCGACGCCGCAATCGCCGCTACGCCATTGATGGAAGAAAAAATCAAGGAAGTCGTTTTGTATTTCGAGCCATTCGTAGCGTATATTCCGGAAGGCCATCAGGCTTTCCAGAAAACGGAAATCGAAGTCGACGACCTGAATCTCGACGAAATCCTGCTTTTACAGGATGGACATTGCTTTCGCGACGGCATATTAAACCTGTGTAAAAATGTAAGTAAAAACGAAACCAACCATTTCCGGATTGAAAGCGGCAGTTTTGAAACGCTGATAAAATTAGCGGATGAAGGTTTGGGAACCACTTTGCTTCCGTATTTGCATACGCTGGAACTCAAAGAGAAAGATAAATTGAAGCTGCGCCATTTTAAAGAGCCGAAACCCGCGCGTGAAGTGAGCCTGATCTTCCCAAAAACAGAATTGAAAATCCACATTATCGACGCCTTACGCGCCACAATCGCCGGAGTTGTCAAAGGCGCGATCGTTTTTCAGAATGTTGAGATTATCAGCCCGTTGCAAAAAAAATAAAGGAGCCAACGCTCCTTTATTGTTCATCAGCCAACAATGGTGATGTAAGGTCTTAATTCAGGCTTCTCATTCGTAAAATTCATAAGCCATTTTTTGAGTTGTTCCAGTTCATAAGGCAACAAGTTCTTGATTGCCTTCCTGAGCTCTTTGCAGAAAAGAATAGGATCAAAGCTTACTCTTTCCAACACCGATTTTGTGTAATCATAAATCATTCTGGGCATAGTGTTAAGATTTAGGGGTTATCTTATTGTAAGAACGTTTGGTAAATGTATATTAAAAAAATGTTTTCACAAACAAAAAAATCAAAAAATCATCGATAAAGTGCAATTATATTCGTTAATCAGCGTTAATTAATAATTATTTTAAGTTTTTACTTACAATAATTAATCTAATTGTAATTAAATTTGTGCGTCATAATTAAAAAGCCACGAATTCCCGAATTAAATTAATTCGGGAATTCGTGGCAAAAATACCGTCTAATAAAAAAGGAGCCGTTTAAGCTCCTTTTAGTTTTATCTGTTAACGTAAATCAGACATTGCCTTAATTCAGGTTTCTCATCTGTAAAGCTTAAAAGCCATTCCGTAAGCTGCTCAATTTCATAAGGGAGCAAAACTTTCAGGGCTTTCTCTAATTCTTTGCAAAAAAGAAGCGGGTCAAAACTCACTCTTTCAAGAATCGTCTTAGTGTAAGCAAACATGGTTCTTTTCATTAGGTAATCTATTTTTAGAAACTGTTTTTAATTGGTCAATCAAATTTAGGCAAAAAAAATATCGGTTCTACTAACAAAACGTTAATTGGGAAATGTTCGGTCATTTGCGAATGTAGCGTGGCACCCGAGCGTAGCATACTGACAAAGTAATATTTTTTCAGGAGCTGTTTCCTGCTTTCCGCTACAATCTGTCATTGCGAACAACGTGAAACAATCTGTTGCGGCCTCGGTAATCGCAATGACAGGATTTACGCTGCAATCAGGGCTAGGCTTTCTGTAAAACTTCAATATTCGTTATTCCCTGTTCAATATTCAACATTTAAAAAATTTCATATTCATGTTGAATAACGAACAATGAATGTTGAAATTAAATTTTCCTCGCCCGAAACATTTCTCTTTTCCCCGGCGGTCCGGCCAGTTTCTCCACGGTAAAACCCACTTCAATCATACTTCGCTTTACCACGCCGCGCGCGGCATAGGTCACAAGAATGCCTTTTGGTTTTAAGGCGTTGTACATTTTCCTGAAAATTTCTGTGCTCCACAATTCCGGCTGCATGCGATACCCGAAAGCGTCAAAGTAAATCAGGTCAAATTTCTCAAG
>DATHGE010000204.1:0-3243 GCA_035317805.1 Flavobacterium sp.
CTGTTTGCATAGTTCTGTTCGATACTGTCCGGAATTCCGTCGTTGTCATCATCGCTGTCGGCATTGTCGGATACACCGTCGCCGTCACTGTCGAGGAATGCCTGGATGCCTTCACCGGTGTCATTTGCAATGTTGTTCTCATTTCCTTTAATAGCAATCTCTTGCGAAAATCCGCAAACTGTAAGGAATAATAATCCAAGTGAAAAGATGAAATGCAGCGTAGTTGTTTTCATAACTTCCTTATATTCTGTTAAATGACTTTTTATTAACTCAGTTATTAACAGTTCAAAAGTAGGAGATGTGATTAAAATAAAAAAACTTTTAATCGACAAAATGCAAAAAAGAACGATAAAATACACTTTTTTGCATATTTTGTAAATTTAATACTACAATATAAAAACAAAAGAAGCCTCCGAAAATGGAAGCTTCTTTCTTTCTTGGGGAAAAAAGGGCGTTATTTAATAACTATCTTCTTAGAGATATCGCCTTTCGTTGTTTGCACCTTCACGATATAGGTTCCGGCACTGATATTTTGAACCGGCAGTTGAATTTTCAACTGGTTCTCATTGGTTACTTTCCAGGTTGAAACGGATTGCCCTAATATATTAAACAGGGTTACCGCTTTCACTGTTGCATCCAAAGTATGGTTTTCAATCGTGATCACGTTGTCACTATTGGTAAACATGGTCGTAATCTGGTTTGCTGCAACAAAATTGTCCGTGCTGAGCTGCGTCGCGTTTTTGAACCTAAGTGAGAAACGGTCTTCTATAGTTCCCACAGGCAGGCTGATTGCGAAAGCTTCTTCCCTGATGTCGTGGTACTCTTGCGTTACGCCATCATAGATATAAACTTCCTGGCTTTCGTCGAAATGCTCTGTGGCATCGAGTACGAATGTCACCGTTCCTTCTGCAGCGGTTTTTACGCCAAGCGGATAGATATTCTGGCTGTTGAAGTAGCCGTCGCCCTGAATAATCAGTTTTGTAGCATCGTTCATGAAATACATATCGTTTGGCTGGCTGTCGATGTGTGGTGCATCATAACCCACATCAATGCCGCTGGTTGCGTACTCGTCCATAAATCCGAGCAGGATCTGGCGGTGGAAATTGTTGGAAGAATTGAATCCGACCCTAACCTTAGCAAAAGTATCCTCTTCAAAAGCATCCTCATTATTATTAAGCGCCGTCACGACAGCTCTTGGACCTGATTGGTTTTGCCTGAACAGGGGATTCGAGCTCGCATTGTCCTCTCTGACAAAAGCCCGTTGTGCATTGTTGAAAGCTATTGTTCCGCCGGTTGCGCTTCCCTGTACAAAGAAACCTTGACCAACTGGAATAAATCTTCCCGGAATTCTGGTGCTTGTGCCAAGTCCGCTGACTCCCGTCGGAGAAACCGGAGGCGTTCCTCCAACCAAATTGCGTGTGGCATAACCGCCTTGGTAATTGGCCAGTACGTGTGTATTGTTCGTGCTGAAATGTTCCCAGAAATATAAGGTTCCGTTGGTTGAACTTGTATTGGCGGTGATAAATGCATCAGCATCAAGTGCTGAAGCATATGGGTTTCCGCTCAGGTTCAGGTTGTTCGCTGCGATTGGGCTTGCGATTGGGCCATTGTTCGGTTTACCGACAAAAGTATAGTTCTGTAGCGAACCGGTTCCTTCGGCGTCGCTTCCTTTCAGGGTATAACCCTGAGCGGCAAGCAATGTCCCGTTTGGACCAATAGAGCTCCAGTTTGCATAAATCGGGCTCGTGTTCTGGAATTTGAATATCCAGTAGCTGCTGAGCGTAATCGGTGCAGTCGGCGAACCGTCATAACCGCTGGTCCAGGTAATGTTTTGCGGTGTGGAAGTCGTTCCGTCGCGCATCACACCATTCACAGAATAGCTATTGTTGTTTGTGGTCGAATTGATCGTCCCTACAGGCGAACACCAGTAATTGTAATTGAATTTGTTGGCCTGACCTTTTTGATCTCTTTCAACAAAACCACCGCTGATTGCGTCGAGATCACTGTTGACGGTCTGAACCAATTGTGATTTTCCGACAAGGTCGATTTTCCCATCGAGCAACAAGTACCAATCGTTTTGGATTTTGTTGTCATTGTTTGCGGAAATCGTAACTCCTGCATCGACAAGCATTCCAAGATCGACGTTATTATTCGGTTCGGTGATATTGTGTTTTACCTGAACGATTGACCAGTCCTGATCCATAATATCCATTCCGCGGATTTCTCTCGTCGGGCTGTTTACGGCAGTTGCGAAATCTCCGGTCCTTTCGGTAACGAACGGCATTGGCGCCTGCTGTACGACAATATTCTTGTTGTTGTAGATTCTCATTCCGGTTATGGCGTCGATTGAAGCCGTCGTCAGGTCATCGATGATATCATTTTTATAAGCATCCATTCTGTAATATCGCGTTAGGTTGGCCCATGGAAGCGATCCAACATTCTTAGGTACGATCGCACCCCTGACCTGCGAACCCGTGTTCTGGATTTCCTGGTAAACGCCCCTTTGCAGTTGTGCATCGGTCAACGCTACATTGAAAATACGCAGCTCGTCGATTTTTCCTTTAAAGAAAGTGCTGCCAGTGCTTGACAGTCTTCCAATGGTAAGCGGATTCGAATCGGAACCGATGCTTGAGCTCATGCTATTGCTGAGAACCACAGTACCGTTGAGGTATAATTTGAGGAATCCGCCGCCAAGCGTTGCCGCCACATGATACCATTGGTTTGTAGCCAATGCCGTGCTATAAGTGTAGGCGGTTCCGTTCATTACGATTTCAAGCTGTTTCGAGCTGTTGATCCTTAAATAGAATTTATCCTGTCCTGCGATGGCACCGTTTGCATTGTAGCCGCTGGCCAAATCGATCCATGCCATTATTGAAACCGAAGCCTGGCCGCCGAGCAGGGTTGTGCCCTGGCCGTAGTCGTTTCTTCCGTCGAATTCGAGGAATAATTTTCTGTTCAGGTCTCTCGGTGAACCGATTACCGAAGTATTGGTGTCAAAAGTATCGGTGATTCCATCTTTATCAACATCTGCAGATCCGTCAATTTTACCGTCATTATTGGCATCTAGGCTACCGTATAAACCGGTTTGGATGTCTTTGATTCCATCGCTGTTCGAATCCAGTTGCAAATAATCCGGAGTGCCGTTGGCGTCGGTATCCTGGGCGAAAGCCCTTACGGTAGTTCCGAAACCTGAATTGTTGTCGTATAAATCTAAGATTCCGTCTCTGTCGGTATCCAATAAAT